>JBJEHP010000149.1:0-9432 GCA_051876145.1 Coriobacteriales bacterium
GTCAGCCTGACCAAGGAGGAAGATTACGTGGACATCTCACAGATTCGCGATCTCGTAAAGCTCGTCGAAGAGTCCGGCGTCGGAGAGATCACCGTCGAGGAAAACGGCGCCAAGATCGTCGTGCGCAACCCGAACGTCGCTGCGGCGCCCGTCGCCGTCGCCCCTGCCGCAGCAGCCGCACCCGCAGCGGCGCCCGCGCCTGCAGCTGCCCCCGAGCAGCCCGAGGCCAAGCGCCCTGCCAGCTGGAAGCCGGTCACGGCCCCGATGGTCGGCACCTTCTACGCCGCGCCGTCGCCCGACGCAGACCCGTTCGTCAAGGAGGGCGACAAGGTCAACGCGGGCGATCCGCTGTGCATCGTCGAGGCCATGAAGCTCATGAACGAGATTCCGGCAGAGGAGATGTGCGTCGTGCGCGAGATCTGCGTCAACAACGCCGATCCGGTCGAGTACGGTACGGTCATGTTCTACATCGAGCCCGTAACCGAATAGAGGGCGTTGTCCATGCTTGACAAGATTCTGATCGCCAACAGGGGAGAGATCGCGCTGCGCGTAGTGCGCGCCGCCCACGAGCTCGGCATCAAGACCGTGATGGTCTACTCCACCGCAGACGAGAACACGCGTGCGGTGCAGATGTCGGACGAGAAGGTCTGCATCGGCCCCGCGCCGTCTTCCCAGTCGTATCTGAACATCTCGAACATCATCGCGGCGGCAAAGACCACGGGTGCCCAGGCCATCCATCCCGGCTACGGGTTCCTGTCTGAGAACGCCGACTTTGCCCGCGCCTGCGTCGACAACGACCTGATCTTCATCGGCCCGTCTGCCGACTGCATCGACCAGCTCGGCAACAAGGCCGCTGCCAAGGCGACCATGAAGAAGCTCGGCGTGCCCACGGTGCCCGGCTCCGACGGCCCGGTCGACAACGTCGAAGACGCGCGCGCCTTCGCGCACGAGGTCGGCTACCCCGTCCTCATCAAGGCCTCTGCCGGCGGCGGTGGCAAGGGCATGCGCGAGGCCTACAACGACGACGAGCTCGTCGACAACTTCAACGCCGCGCGCGGCGAGGCGGCAGTCGCCTTCGGAAACGACGAGGTCTACCTCGAGAAGCTGCTGCTGCGCCCCAAGCACGTCGAGGTCCAGGTGCTCGCCGACGCCCACGGCAACGCCATGCACCTGTGCGAGCGCGACTGCTCCATCCAGCGCCGTCACCAAAAGCTCATCGAGGAGGCGCCCTGCCCCGTGCTCGACGAGGAAACCCGCCAGGCCATGGGCGAGGCCGCGCTCAAGGCGGTCCGCGGCGTCGGCTACCAGAACGCTGGCACCATCGAGTTCCTGCTCGACACCGACGGCAAGTTCTACTTCATGGAGATGAACACGCGCGTCCAGGTCGAGCACCCCGTGTCCGAGCAGATCACGGGCGTCGACATCATCAAAGAGCAGCTGCTCATCGCCTCGGGAGAGCCCATGAGCTGCGCGGGTCTCGCGCCGCTTTCGCCGAAGTGCCACGCCATCGAGTTCCGCATCAACGCGGAAGACCCGGCGCATGGGTTCCGCCCGTGCCCCGGCACCATCACCAAGTTCGACATGCCGGGCGGCCCGGGCGTGCGCGTCGACACGCACCTGCGTGCCGGCGACAAGATCCCGCCCACGTACGACTCGCTCATGGCGAAGCTCATCGTCTGGGGCGACACGCGCGACGAGGCCATCGCCCGCGGCAAGCGCGCTCTTTCTGAGTTCGTCATCGAGGGCGTCGCGACCACGATCCCCTTCCACCTTGCCGTCCTCGAAAACGAGGCGTTCAGGGCAGGAAAGGTCTACACTGACTTTATCGAAGCCGAAATGAACGGAGGCACGCTATGAAGGAAACTGCCGACCAGGGCATCGAGCTCGACGGCGTGAGCATCGCCCCCGGCGTAGTCGAGACCATCATCTCGCTTGCCGCCGCCGAAGTTCCGGGCGTCTCGGGCGTGGGCACTGCCGGTGCCATCTCCGCCATCGCCGCCGCCTTCAACGCCGGCAAGGCAATCCCCACGACGGGCATCAAGCTCGCCAAGGGCGAAGACGGCAAGCTGTCCGTCGAGATCACCATCCAAGCGTATTACGGGTATCGCCTGACCGAGGTCGCCGAAAACGTGCGCCTCGCGATTGCCGATGCCATCAAGGGCCAGACCGGCGCCGATGTGGCGTCTGTCGACGTCTACGTCGACGGCCTTTCTTTCGAGGAGTAGGAAACACGTGTCTGCACCGCAACATGAGAACACCACTGCGCGCCGCGAGGTGCTGCAGGTTATGTACCAAAACGAGCTGACGGGGACGCCGCTTGCCGACCTGGTCGCCGATACGGGCGACACGGCGCGCCTGCTCATTCCCGAGCGTCCCGACGGCGTGGCCGACAACGACCTCATCGGGGTGCCGCTCGCCGACTATGCGGCGCAGCTGTTGACGGGCATCGTCTCGCATCTCGACGAAATCGATTCCTGGATCGTCGATACCGCTGAGAACTGGTCCATCGACCGCATGCCCATTGTCGACCGCAACATCATCAGAATCGCCGCCTACGAGATTGCCTTCTGCGACGACATCCCGACCGGGGTTGCCATCAACGAGGCGGTCGAGATCGCCAAGGCCTTCGGCGGCGACGATTCCCCCAAGTTCGTCAACGGGGTCTTGGGCAAGATCGCGAAGCGGCTCGATGGCCAGGAGGCTGCCGAGTCCGCAGAAGCGGACCTGTAGTGGCAGGCGACTACAACACCTTCGGAGAGGTTCGGGCGCGGCTCGACGAGATAGTCTCCGAGGTGCGCAAGAAGGACCTCTCTCTCGAGAAGAGCCTCGATCTGTACGAGGAGGCCATCAAGCTCGGCAATCGCTGTGCCGAGCTCGTCGACAAGCCCGATTACTCCGACGAGGAGGTCCGCGCCGCGCAGGAGATCTTGAGCGGCGACGATGCGGGGCAGCCTGAGGGCACGACGCCCGAGCAGGGCGATTCGGCGCAGGCTGCCGAGGATTCGGGGGTGACGAATTCACATGCCGTATAAGATTCTCGACACCATCGACTCACCGGCAGACCTCAAGGGCCTTAGCTACGAGGAGCTCGACCAGCTCGCATTCGAGCTGCGCGCGCAGATGATCGCCACCACCTCCCGATGCGGTGGGCACCTTGCCCCCTCCCTCGGCGCGGTCGAGATCATCATCGCGCTGCACCGCGTGCTCGACTGCCCCAAGGACAAGCTCGTCTTCGACGTGGGGCACCAGGCTTACGCGCACAAGCTCTTGACTGGGCGTAAAGACCAGTTCGAGACGCTGCGCACCTACGGGGGCATTTCTGGGTTCCCAAAAATTACCGAAAGCGAATACGACACGCACGACTCGGGCCATGCGTCCGACTCGCTGTCGACGGCGCTTGGCTACGCCTACGCACGCGACCTCAACGGAAGCGATGCGAAGGTCGCCGCACTCATCGGCGATGCGTCGTTCACGGGCGGCATGGCGCTCGAGGCCCTCAACAACATCGGGCATTCGCACACGAACATGGTCATCGTGCTCAACGACAACGGCATGTCCATCTCGCCCAACGTGGGCGGGTTCGCGAGCTACCTCGCCAAGGCGCGCATGTCGGATGCGTACACGATGATGCGCGACTCCGTCGAAGAGGCGTTCAACACGCGCGGCGGGCGTCTGGGCAGGGTTCTCATGGACGCCGGCAACTCCGTGAAGGAGTCGTTCAAGTCGCTCGTCTTGCCGGGGTCCAAGTTTCTCGAGGGCTTCGGCCTCACCTATGTCGGTCCGGTCGACGGCCATGACATCTCCACGCTGGAAGACATCCTGCACGATGCCGTCGAGATGAAGGGGCCCGTCGTGGTGCATGCTGTCACGACCAAGGGCAAGGGCTACGTTCCCGCGGAGCGCCACCCCAACGCATTCCATGGCGTGGGGCCTTTCGATATCGAGACGGGCAAGATCGCCTCGAAAGGCGGCGATCCGAGCTGGACGTCGGTCTTCGGCGACGAGCTCGTCAAACTTGGTGCGGAGCATTCCGAAATCGTCGCGATCACCGCGGCGATGGCAGACGGCACGGGCCTCAAGAAGTTCTCGGAAGCCTATCCCAAGCGCTTCTGCGATGTCGGCATCGCCGAGGAGCACGCCGTCACCATGGCAAGCTCGCTCGCGCTTTCCGGCAAGGTGCCCTTCGTCGCGATCTACTCCACGTTCATGCAGCGCGCGTTCGACCAGACCATGATCAACGTCGGTCTGCAGCGTGCCCATGTCGTCTTCTGCCTCGACCGTGCAGGGCTCGTCGGCGCCGATGGCCCCACGCACCATGGGGCGTTCGACCTCACGTACATGCGCGCGGTTCCCGGCATGAAGATCATGGTCCCGGCAAACGACCTCGAGCTGCGCCAGGCTATGAACTACGCCCTCGAGCTCGAGGGTCCTGTCTGCATCCGCTACTCGCGCGGTTCTGCACCGGTGGCGCAAGAGCAGCCGCCTGCCTGGGAGCTCGGCCGTGGCGTCAAGCTCAAGTGCGGCGCGGATGCCACCATCTTGGCCGTCGGGCGCATGGTGCCGGTCGCGCTCGAGGCAAGCGACAAGCTTGCCGAGCTCGGTTGTGACGTCGGCGTCTTCAACATGCGCTGGGCAAAGCCCCTCGATGGCGAGCTTGTCCGCGAAGCTGCCAAGACGGGCCACATCTTCACGCTGGAGGACAACAGCGTCGTCGGCGGTTTTGGGTCCGGCGTGCTCGAGACCCTCTCTGAGTTTGGAGAGCTCGCCCGCGTCACGCGTATCGGCCTTCCCGACGACTTCGTCACGCAGGGCTCTGTGGCAGACCTTGACAAGGCGCTCGGGCTCGATGCCGCAGGAGTTGCCGCGACCATCGGAAAGGCGCTCGGCAGATGAGCCAGAAGCCCCGCCTTGATGAGCTGCTCGTGAGGCGTGGCTTCTTTCCCGATGTCCATGCCGCGCAGGCGGCCGTGCTCGCCGGCGAGGTCATCGTCGACGAGCATCGCGAGACCTCCGCAGGCAGGCGCCTGCGCGAGGACGTCGCCATTCGCCTCAAGGTGAAGAAGGACAAGGACCGCCTCGGCTTCGTGAGCAGGGGAGGCGGCAAGCTCGCCGCCGCGCTCGAGGCGTTCAAGTTCGATCCCGCGGGCCTTTCCTGTGTCGATTTAGGCGCATCGACGGGCGGGTTCACCGATTGCCTGCTGCAGCATGGCGCGCAGCGGGTGAGCGCCATCGACGTCGGGACGAACCAGTTCGACTGGGGCCTGCGCAACGACGCCCGCGTTTCCGTCTTCGAGCAGACCAACGTCGTCGGCATCGACGTCGCGGCGGTGGGCGGGCCGTTCGATCTGGCCGTATCCGATCTCTCGTTCATCAGCCTCACGCGCGTGCTCGCAGACGTCGCGCGCCTGCTCGTGGAAGACGGTTCGTTCATCGCGCTCATCAAGCCCCAGTTCGAAGTCGCGAAACGCGACGTGGGGGAGCGTGGCATCGTGCGCGACCGCGCGCTGCACGCCCAGTCCATCGCAAAGGTCTTATCCGCGTCCGGCGAGGCGGGCCTCGTGCCGCAAGGGCTTACCTACTCGCCCGTGCAGGGACGCGACGGCAATATCGAGTTTCTGTTCCTCGCCCGCCGCCTGCCTGCGGGCAGCCCGTGGGGGAGTACTATTGAGCCGTATCAGATCGAAAAGGTCGTCGATGATGCGCACGCTGCGCTAGGAGGAAAGAAGTGAAGGTCCTGCTCGTCCCGAGCGGCAATCCGCAAACCGTCCAGTCTGCCAAGCTGCTCGCCGCACGCCTCGTGATCGCGGGCATCGATTCCGAGGTCCAACCGCCCCAGAACACGACGGTTCCCGTCGTGGACAAGCACGAGATCGCGCTCGTCGTCCCCATGGGCGGGGACGGCACATTCCTTTCCGCGGCACGTCTCATCGACTTTGCCCCCATCCCGCTGCTCGCGTTCAACTACGGGACGCTTGCGTTTCTCTCGGGCAACCCCGAGCGCGATGAGGTCGAGCTCGTCGCCGATGCCCTTTCGGGTGACGTGCTCTTCCAGCGTCGCAGCACGATCGACGCCGAGGTCACCGAGCTCGACGGTACCGTCAAGCGCTTCACCGCGCTCAACGAGGTGGTGTACGCTCGCGGCGCGTCGGGGCGCGTCGTCGAGTTCAGCTACGGCATCAACGGAACGAAGATCGCGCACCTCAAGGCAGACGGACTTGTCCTCTCTACGGCAACGGGCTCGACGGGGTATGCCCTGTCCGCGGGCGGGCCGATCGTCTCGCCCGAGTACAAGGGGCTCATCGTCGTCCCCGTCGCGCCCCATGCGCTCAACACGCGCGCAATCGTGACGGCGCCTTCGGATGTGATCGAGGCGCAGATCTCGGACCCGGGCCCCAACGAGACCTCGCTGTTCGTGGACGGGCTTTCTGCCGACGTCGTCGAGCCCGTTTCGATCACGGCGGTCCGCGGGAGCAGGGAAGTGCAGTTCGCGCTGGGCGGCGGGGAGTTCTACGCTAACGTCTCGCGCGTGTTCTTCGGCGGCCCGGTAAAGGAGTAGGTGCGCATGCTCGACGAACTGCACGTGACAAACATCGCGCTCATCCAGGATGCCTCGATATCGTTTTCGCCGGGCCTCACGGTGCTCACCGGCGAGACGGGCGCAGGCAAGACCGCCCTGCTCTCCGCCCTCCAGCTCATCACGGGACGTCGCGCCGACTCGAAGGCCGTGCGCGACGGCGCGAGCGAGGGCATGGCAGAGGCGCGTTTCATCTCGGGCGACGACGAGCTCGTCGTGAGGAGGCGCCTGTCGGCGGCGGGGCGCAGCCGCTGCACCATCGACGGCGTCATGGCGACGGTGGCCGAGCTCTCCGCGAAGACGGCCTCCATCCGCCTGCACAGCCAGCACGAGCAGGTGCTGTTGCTGCAGCCCGCAACGCAGCTTTCGTACCTCGACAGCTGGATTTCCGCCGGAGGGGAGCACCTCGTAGCGTATCGAGCTGCACGGAAGGCCTACCTGCAGGCGCGTGCCGCCTACGAGAAGCTCGCCAGCGCCAAAGACGCCGCTGCCCAGGAGCTCGAGTTCATGCGCTTCACGGCGGCGGAGATCGAGAAGGTGAACCCGCAGCAGGGCGAGTACGAGCAGCTCGAGGCGGAGCTTCCACGCTTGCAGCACGCAGAGCAGCTTGCCGTCGCCGTCCAGACGGCGCTTGCCTCCCTGCACGACGACGGTGCGGCGCTCGACCTGCTCGCCGAGGGCGCCAATGCGCTCGCCCGTCAGGGCGGCATCGATCCGGAGCTCGACGGTCTTGCAGACAGGATGGCAGACCTCCAGGCAGAGCTCGAGGACTTCGCGCGCGATTTGCGTGCCTATGCCGACACCGTGCAATACGACCCGGGGCACCTGCAAGAGGTGCTCGACCGCCTCGACGAGCTTTCGGGGATCATGAAGCGCTTCGGGCCGAGCATGGAGCTCGTGTTCGAGGCGTGGGACGAGGCGAAGGCCGCCGTGAGCAGCGCACAGGCATCGCCCGAACGCCTCGATGCCGCCAAGCGCGCACTGGATGCGGCCGAAGAAGAGCTCGTCGCTGCAGCGCAGGAGCTTTCTCAGACACGCAAGCAGGCGGCGCCGCGCTTCTGCGCCCAGCTCGCCGAAGCCGTCCACGAGCTTTCGATGGAAGGCGCCTCGTTCGAGTTCTCGTTCGAGGAGCTTCCCGAGACACGCTGGAGCGATGCCGGCTCGGAGGCCGTCGAGCTCCTGTATCGCCCCGCGCCCGCCGCGAGCGCACGTCCGCTCGGGCGCATCGCCTCGGGCGGCGAGCTCTCCCGCATCCTGCTCGCGCTCGAGTGCATCTACCACGGCACCGACGCCGCGGCAGATCATGACCGCACGATCGTGTTCGACGAGGTCGACCAGGGCATCGGCGGCGCGACGGGCTCTGCGGTCGCCCGCAGGATCGCCCAGCTCGCCCGCCATGCGCAGGTCATCGTCGTCACCCACCTGCCGCAGGTCGCGGCGCTCGCAGACGAGCACTACGTCGTCTCCAAGCAGACGGGCACCGACTTGCCCGTCACGCGCGTGGAACAGGTCACGGGGGAGGAGCGTGTGCGCGAGATTGCGCGCATGCTCGCAGGCACGCTCGATGAGACGGCGCTCGACCATGCCCGCTCGCTTCTTGCGGGAGCCGACGTCAGATGAGCGCTACCGCCTACAGCGCGCTTGCCGCCGGAGATGTGGCAATCGTTCCGACTGATACGGTCTACGGCCTGGCGGCGCTGCCCGGTTCCGACGGCTACGAGAAGATCTTCGCGCTCAAAAAGCGCCCGGCTGCCCAAGTTCTCCCGTGGCTCGTGTCGGGTGCCGACTCGCTCGACACCTATGCCGCGGACGTGAATCCTGCGGCCCGGCGCCTCGCAGGGCGCTTCTGGCCCGGCGCGCTCACGATCGTCGTGCGCGCATCGGAGCGCGCCCGCGAGCTTGGGCCGGTCGCGTCGGATGGGACCGTTGCGCTGCGCTGCCCCGACGAGCCCACGTGCCTGAATCTGCTCGAGCAGCTAGGCATGCCGCTGTGCTGCACGAGCGCGAACCTTCACGGGGCGCCGGCGGTGTCGAGACGCGTGGAGCTGGACCCGTCGTTTGCGGGGGTCGCGGGCTTTGACGAGCTTCCGGATTGCTGCCGGGGCGGGAAGGCGTCGACGATCGTCGACTGCACGGGGGAAACCCCGCAGATTCTGCGCGAGGGCCCGATTCCCGAGCAGCTCGTGCGCGAAGCCGCCGGCTTCGATGCTACACTCGAAAGCGTAAGCAAAAAGGACGAGAGGGGCTGACATGGGAAGTCTGCGCATCGCAGTAGGGAGCGACCACGGCGGGTTCGAGCAGAAGGAGCAGATCGCGAAGCGTCTGGCCGCCGAAGGCCACGAGGTCACCGATTTCGGCTGTCCGTCTACGGAAAGCGTCGACTACCCGGATTATGCGGCCCCCGTCGCGCAGGCCGTCGCACGCGGCGATGCGGATTTCGGCATCCTCGTGTGCGGCACGGGCATTGGCATGATGCTCGCCGCCAACAAGGTCAAGGGGATCCGCGCGGCAAACGTCACGTCCGTCGAGTTCGCCCATCTCGCGCGCGAGCACAACAACGCCAACATCGTGACGCTGTCCGGGCGCTTCGTCGACCCCGAGCTCAACTGGCAGATCGTCCAGGAGTTCCTCAAGACGGAATTTGCCGGTGGACGCCACGAGCGGCGCGTCGCCAAGATCATGGCGCTCGAGGGCTAGCCCGAGCGCGTTTCGGGGGTCCATTCGAGGCTCGATGCCCGCGGCTGCTTTGCATCCGTTCGCCAGAAAAAAATCGTTCAAATTCTGATGAGGGGATTGAGCAAAACGAATCGACCGCTATTATTGTCTAGGTTTGAACAGAGGGCCGCATTGCGACTGGG
>JBJEHP010000150.1:0-2505 GCA_051876145.1 Coriobacteriales bacterium
TGCCGTTACACCATCTTTTCCGACACTACCTTTGCGGTTGATGTATCTATTGAAATGGGCTTTCGGCAGCCTGGTGGATTCTGGGAAATACACTCAAACCCGCTTTCGATGCATCGGCACCGTCCTTAAAGCCTCTTTGAGTGCCCGGCGCCCGCTTGCCTAGGCCGCAAAGTACACTCAAACCCTCGTGAGCTGCACGTTGGCCGAAAAAAGTTCCGTGGACATCCTGCTGGAGCCGATGGCGCCACGCCTCGGCTGAACGAAGTGGGTGCAATGCCTACAGACGAGGGCGGCCGCCGGCGCGTGAGTCGCACGCGTGCCGGCGGCCGCCCTGTAAGAAACGCTGACGTGAGGTGCAGCTACTCGCCCCAGACGCGCTCCGCGATGCGCTTGATGAGCTCGCACTTTGCCCACTGGTCGTCCTCGGTCAGGACGTTGCCCTCCTCGGTGGAGCTGAAGCCGCACTGCGGGGAGAGGCGCAGCTGGTCGAGGGGCACGTACTTCTCGGCCTCGTGGATGCGGGCGATCACGGCGTCCTCGTCCTCGAGCTCGGGGAACTTGGAGGTGACCAGGCCGAGTACGACGACCTTGTCCTTCGCGAAGCGCAGCGGCTCGAAGTCGCCCGCGCGGTCGGAGTCGTACTCGAGGAAGAAGCCGTCGTAGTTGGCCGTGAAGAGCGTCTTTGCGACCGGCTCGTAGCCACCGGAGCTGAACCACGTGCTGCGGAAGTTGCCGCGGCAGATGTGCGTGGTGATGGTCATGTCGGCGGGCTTTGCCTCGAGGATGCGGTTGATGGTGGTCACGTAGTTCTGGGCGACGCGGGCGAGGTCGATGCCCTCGGCCTCGTAGGCGGCGCGCTTGCTGGCGTCGCAGAACTCGCCCCATGCGGTGTCGTCAAACTGCAGGTAGCGGCAACCCAGGTCGTAGAACGCGCGTACGGCGTCCTGGTAGGCGGCCACGATGTCGTCAAACAGCATCTGCTCGTCCTGGTAGCGCTCGATGGGCTGGTACGTGGCCTTGCCGCGCACGCATGGGATGAGGTGCAGCATGGACGGGGACGGGATGGTCATCTTGGTGGGATAGTCGCCCGCGATCTGACGGAGCTTGGCGTAGTGCTTGAGGAAGGGGTGATCGCCAAAGCCGATCTTGCCGGTGAAGCGCAGCTGGGCGCCCTTGGGCTTGGGACCCTTGAACTCGACGGACCAGTTGGTGGTGTCCACGTGCTCCACGCCCTCGAGCTCCTCCAGGAAGTCGAGGTGCCACATGGCGCGGCGGAACTCGCCGTCGGTCACGGCCTTGAGGCCGACGCGCTTCTCGTTGGCGACGAGCTCGGTGATGCACTCGTCCTCGACGGCGGTCAGCTCGTCGCGGGTGATCTTGCCGGCGGAGAAGTCCGCGCGGGCCTGCTTGAGGCGGGCGGGTCGCAGGAAGCTTCCGACGACGTCGTAGGTGTAGGGCGGCTGCTTGATGGCCATGGCGTTTCCTTCCGTTGGCGCGGCGGCCAACGGGTGGCGTCGCGTGTCGTTTGCATACGGGTTAGGATGGCACAGGCCTGCCATATAGAAAACTATCCATTGGTAAGAGATAACCATAGCCACAAGCTATGGCATGCCGCACCCTCGCTACGAGTGGTCGCCCTTGCGATAGGTGCTCACGTAGTCCTGCAGCAGCGTGAGGTAGCGGCTCGCGATGGGCGAGAGCGGCCGGTCGCCGCGGCGCACGTAGCCCAGCTCCATCACCTCGTCGCTCTGCAGCGGGACGGAAACGATCTGGCTGCCGTTGAGCGCCTCGGAAAGGATGCCGGAAGATATGGTGTAGCCGCCCAGCCCGATGAGCAGGTTGAACAGCGTGGCGCGGTCGGTCACGACGATGCTCTTCTCGGCCGGCTCCGTGATGTGCAGCTCCTCCGCAAAGTACGGCGAGTTGTGGATGCCCTGGTCATAGCTCAGGCGCGGGTAGGGGAGAAGGTCTTCCAGCGTGACCGAGGCCCGTTTGGCCAGCGGGTTGTCCCGGCTCACGAAGACGTGCGGCGCCGCGGTGAACAGCGGCTCGAAGGCGAGGCCCGCCGCTCGGATGGCGTTGGTGATCACGTCGCGGTTGAAGTGGCTGCGGTAGAGGATGCCCAGCTCGCTGCGCTGCACGCGGACGTCGTCGATGATGCCGGCGGTGCTGGTCTCGCGGAGCGAGAACTCGTAGCGGTTGGCGTCGTGCTCGCGCACCAGCTGCACGAAGGCGTTCACCACAAAGGCGTAGTGCTGGGCAGACACCCCAAAGACTCGCCGCACGTGCGCGCCGCCCTTGTACTCCGCCTCGAGCAGGTCGGCCTGCTCCACCACCTGCCGCGCGTACGAGAGGAAGCGCGTGCCCTCCTCCGTCAGCTCCACGCCCGTGCGCGACCGCGTGAAGATGGTGATGCCCATCTCGCGCTCCAGCTCGCTCACGGCCTTGGACAGGCTGGGCTGCGCGATGTAGAGCCGCTGCGCCGCCGCCGTGAGGGAGCCGGAC
>JBJEHP010000151.1:0-9328 GCA_051876145.1 Coriobacteriales bacterium
GATGGCGATAATGACCAGGGAGAACCGACCCCATAGCTTCCAATAACGGTGATTGTCTGCTATTGGAGCCAATGAGAACCGACCCCGCCCTGTCCTGCGTGCTCGCGTGCAATTGGCTACCATAAGCGCAGTTATTCAAATCAGCATCATTCATCTATCGGAGCGGAATACTTCATGGGTAAACAGATGAACCGGGGATTCTTCAAAGCGCTCGCGGCGCAATTCGCGAAGTTTGGGGTAGTTGGTTTTCTGGCGTTTCTGATCGACTACGGGGTCTTGATGGTGCTGACGCAAGCACTCGGCTGGGACCCGGTGCTTTCCGCTGCGATCTCGTTTGTCATCTCGGTGGTGTTCAACTATCTCGCGTCGATGCGATACGTGTTCACCCGCCGCGACGATTTGTCACGTCGTAAGGAATTTGTCCTCTTTGTCGTTCTGAGCGTAATCGGGCTCGGGATAAACGAACTCGTCATCTGGGCGGGGACAGCGGCTTTCGGAGCAGGTGCGCTCGCGGTGACGGCGACGAAGATTGTCGCGACGGTGATCGTCGCGCTGTGGAACTTCTGGAGCCGGAAAAAATGGCTCGATGCCGGCAGCTATTAGCATGCACCTGCTATCAGGACCACTGAGAACCGACCCCGGCACTACCGCCGCATGGCACCGTCGCCTAGGCGTCGTCCGCGTCTTGCGGTTCAGCCCCACAGATGGCTGTGGCGATGATGAGTTGGGGAAGGCAGGCTGCGCGGGGAAGCCGACATTGCCTGCAGTGCGAGCTGTCCGAGTCCGGCTTGCATGTCTGATGCCCACGCGGTTCGCACTGTCGCGGGAATCTCGTGTGCCTGGAGAATGTCGAACAGCACGCCGACACGCCGATTGAAGAGGTCTTCCTGCACTCCTGGACAGCACACTAAAAACTCGCTGCTGCCCATTCGGAATACCCAGGGGCGCCGGAAATTTTCCAGCAGCGTGTGCGCGAGCTCTTTGAGAGCGGCATCTCCGGCACCATGGCCCGCGTGCTTGTTTGCCTCGCGCACGCCGGAAAGCTCGCAGCAGATCACGCCGGCGCATTCGGCGGGGTCGGCCTGTGACGCAAAGCGATAGAAGCCGTGTCTGTTCGAGACACCCGTCAACGGGTCCTCAGCATTGTTTTCCTCACGAAGGTTGAGCTCGTCGCGATGGGCAAGCGTGGCGGCGAGCAGCTTCACGACAATGCTCGCGGGAATCTCATCTCTGCGTCCGTCGGTATCGCTTTCCTGCACACCGTCGAGGTACAGCATGCCGTGCATTGCCCCGTCATCCTGTGCGCCTTCCCACTCGAATGCTATGAGCGTGACGCCCCGGTCTGCCTGCGCTTCCAGCGCCTCCACGGGCACATGTTGCAGATGCTGCAAATTAGAGTGCACGCCCGTGGCGCACCACTCCTGCGCGTTGTCGAAATCACCAGCTGGGTTTTTCTCGAACAATCCAACGCGGGTGCAGTGGTAAGCGCTTCCCAGGCACTCGAGCAGCCTCGCCACAGATTCGTTGGGGTTATCGGACGAGGTCACGGAGGCGAGTGCGTCGTCGATGAGCCTTTCGTGAAGGAGGAGCCGCTGGGCGTGGGTGTTTGTGGGTGCAGTCATCTAGAGCCAATCAAGTCGTTGCCAGCTCTGCATTATACCCCGCGGCCATGACCAGGGAGAACCGACCCCGCCAGTCGACAGGCAATGACCAGCGAGAACCAACCCCGCTAGCGGACTCCGCCAGCGCAAGCAGTATCGCGATGCGATGCCGTACCTGACCAGCGAGAAGTTCTGGAAGACCTACCTGGGGCTCTAAACCAGGGCGCAGATAATCGCTAACGCAAAATGGGGGAGCGTCGTCGTTAGGCGAGGCTCCCCCATTTTCAAAGCGTTGCGGCGCGCCCGCCCTTACTTCTCTGGGTTCTTGAAGTCCTTCACAAAACGATAACCGTACCCGCGTACCGTCTCGATGACGCCCGGGTTGAGCCCGACGCTCGCCAGCTTGTCGCGCAGGCGCTTGATGTGCGTGTCGACGGTCTTGGTCTCGACGACGTACTGCCAGTCCCAGGCCTCCTTGAGCAGCTGCTCGCGCCCCAGGACGGTGCCGGCGTGGCTCATAAGCGTGACCAGCAGCTCGAACTCACGCGGGGTGAGCTCGATATCCTTGCCGTTGTAGGTGGCGCGGTGGCCGGCCTCGTCCAGGTGGATGCCGCTCACGTCGAGCACGCGCGCGCCCTCGACCGCCTCGGCACCGCCCTGGGGAGCGCGGCGCAGCAGCGCGTGCACGCGGGCCAGAAGCTCGCGGATGCCAAACGGCTTGGCCAGGTAGTCGTCGCCGCCCAGCTCGAGTCCGACGACCTTGTCAAGCTCGGTGTCGCGGGCAGACAGGAACAGCACCGGCACGTTGCTCTTGGTGCGGATGCGCCGGCAGACCTCGTAGCCGTCGATGCCGGGGAGCATGACGTCGAGGATGATCAGGTCGTATTCCTTGCCCAGGGCCATTTCGACGGCGGTGTCGCCCGCATTGGCGATGTCCACCTCGTAGCCCTCTTTTGAAAGGTTGTAGCTCACGAAGTCCGTGATGGACGGCTCGTCGTCGACTACCAGAATCTTCTGCTCGTTGTTCTCGTCCATGTATGCCCCTTCCAGGGAACAGGCGCTCGGCGCGCCCTGTTACGTTTTGTTGTCATTGTACGCATCGGAGCAGGGGCAGAAGGTACGCTGTAACGAAACCGTAGCGTGCCCGAGCGGGGCGCGCGCAACAAAGCCAGCAAGGGAGTCTCATGCTTCTCACCGTCGACATCGGAAACACCCAAACGGCAATCGGGCTGTTCGAAGGGCCCGAGCTGCAGGGGCACTGGCGCTTCACCACGCGCTCGGTCGACACGGTGGACGAGATTCACTTCAGCCTGGCAGGCCAGCTCAGGCTCAGCGGCTTCGAGCTCGACGACGTCACCGACATGGTCATCGCCTCCGTGGTGCCCGTGCTCACCTTGAGCTGGGCGCAGGCGGGCGAGCGCTTCACGGGCAAGAAGCCCATCGTGGTGGGGCCCGGCGTCAAGACGGGGCTCCCCATGCGCTACGACAATCCGGCGGAGGTCGGCGCGGACCGCGTCGCAGACGCCGTCGCCGCCATCAGCGAATACGGTGCCCCCGTGGTGGTCGTGGACCTGGGGACGGCGACGAACATCGAGGTCATCGACAAGAAAGGCCAGTTCCTCGGCGGCATCATCGCGCCCGGCTTGGGCATGGGCTCTCTCATGCTCGCGCAAAAGACCGCGCGCCTGCCAGAGGTCGAGCTCACCATGCCCGCCCACGTCATCGGCACCAACACGAACGACGCGATTCGCTCGGGGCTGCTGCGCGGCGAGGTCGCGCGCATCGACGGGCTCGTACGCATGATCTTCGACGAGCTCGGCTACGAGGCACCGGTCGTCGCGACGGGCGGCTACGCAAACGTGATTGCCCGGCTTTCCAAGACCATCACCGACCACGACCAGATTCTCACGCTCAAAGGACTCAGGCAGATCTTCGAGCGCAACGAGTAGGAGACGAACATGGGATTCGGCAACAGCGCGAACGTGCGCGGTAAGATCAAGTACGGAAAACGCGAGCAGTGCGACTGCACGGGCGACCTGTTCAAGCAGAAGATGCCGGCGGAAGTCGTCGACTATCTCGAGAGCATCGACATGCCCCCCAACGTCACCGCCTACCTGCACGATACCTTCAACGACATCATGCTCGAGGAGGCGCGGCAGGCGCAGTTCGTGAGCGATGTGAGCCACGAGATCCGCACGCCGCTCACGGCAATTCGCGGCGCGGCCGAGACACTTGCCGAAGGCGACGTCCCGCAAGAGATAGCCCAGCGCTTCCTGCATCAGATCATCAGTGAGTGCGACCGCCTGACCCGCATGGCAAACGACCTCCTCACGCTGCAGAAAGCACAAGGGCAGGACATGGAGCTCACGCGCATCAACCTGCGCCAGGTTGCGGACAACTGCGCGCTGCTCATGCAGGGGCTCGTCGAAGAGCGCGGCGTCAACCTCGAGGTCGTGGGCGAGGCCCCGGACGTCAACGGCAACGCCGATGCGGTCAACCAGATACTCGTGAACCTCATCGAAAACGCGAGCCGCTATGCGGGCGAGGGTGGCCATATCCGCGTCGAGATCGCCTCGTCGAGCAACGGGTACTCTGTCATCGCCGTCAAAGACGACGGGCCCGGCTTTGGCGACGAGGTGCCCGAGCACCTGTTCGACCGCTTCTACCGCGCAGACCAGAGCCGTGCGCGCTTCAAGGGCAGCGGCAACAGCGGTTTGGGGCTGGCCATTGTCAAGGCGCTGGCAGAGGCGATGAACGGCACGGTCGAGGCGGCGAACCTGCCCGACCATGGAGCGGTCTTCATCGTGGCTATCCCGAGCCTGCCCCCGGCGGACTGGGAAGAGACGGCGCCGTGTGCGCGCCTGGACGAGACAATCGACAAGTCGGTGCTCAAGAACAACGGCTAGGCGCCGCAATGCCCCGTGCGTTCGCATATCCCATGTCCCCACACCCCAGACGTAGTTCGCGTGCATCCGATGCTTCCGCTGCCGCCCAGATACGCTAGTATGTGAGCACATCGATACGTCGAAAGGACCGAGAGCATGAAAGAGACGCGCACCGTCGTAACCGTACTGGGCAAGGACCGGAGCCGCATCGTCGCCACGATCGCAACGACGCTGGCCGACTGCGGTGCGAACATCGACGACATCCAGCAAAACGTCCTGGACGACATCTTCTCCATGACGATGCTGGTCACGCTCGACGAGGATGTGGCGCCGTTCAACAAGGTGCAAGAGCGCCTCGCGCAAAACGGCAAGGACCTCAACCTGCAGGTGCTCATCCAGCGCGAAGACGTCTTCGACTTCATGTACAACGTCTAGCGACGCACAACTGCTCTGCAAATGAAATATCCATGGACGCCGCGCGCCGTTGCTGCACGTGGGCTAGAATACCGTCTCGTCTTGTAAATCCTCGATGGGGGCTGGATGGCTAGCGAGCAGATAATTCGCGACGAGCGCAAGAAGAACCTTCATATCCTGACCGCTATGGTCAAGCGCGATTTCAAGCGCAAGTACCGCCGCAGCGTGTTGGGCGTCGTATGGTCGGTGCTCAACCCGCTGCTCATGATGGTGGTACTGACGGCGGTCTTCTCGTTCATGTTCCGCTTCTCGATCGAGCATTACCCGCTTTATCTGATTTTGGGGCAGATTCTCTTCTCGCTCATGAGCAATTCGACAGACCAAGCGATGCGCTCCATCGTCGACTCGTCTTCGATGATCAAGAAGATACGGATTGAAAAGATCGTCTTCCCGGCAGAGAAGGTCATCTTCGAGCTGGTCAACTTTGGCTTCTCGTGCATTGCCGTCATTGCCGTCATGGCGTATTTGCAGGTCATGCCCACCTGGCATCTCGTGTTCCTGCCGCTGGTCGTCCTATACACGGTTATCTTCAGCATCGGCATCAGCCTGATTCTGGCCGCGATGGGCGTCTTCTTCCGCGACATGTTTCACATCTGGGGCGTTTTCACAACGGCGTGGATGTACGCGACGCCGCTGTTCTATCCTGTAGATATGCTCGACGGGTGGATGGTAAGCGTGATGCAGTTCAATCCGATGTACCACTACATCACGTATTTCCGTGACATCGTCATGTGGGGCACGGCCCCCGGTTTGTTGGAAAACGGCATCTGCCTTGGCATGGCAGTCATCACCTTCTTGGTCGGCTTTCTCGTATTCCGCAAGACCGAGCACAAGTTCATTCTGTACGTGTAGGGGAGGGGCTTGTGGCTAATACAAAAGACAAACAGGTCGATACGGACATCATGATCGAGTTCGATCATGTCGACATGATTTTCAACATTGCGAGCGAGCAGCTCAATAACCTGAAGGAATACTTCATCAAGCTCGTGAAGCACCAGCTGTTCTTCGAGGAGTTCAAGGCGCTCAAAGACATCAGCTTCCAGATCAAGCGTGGCGAGGTCTACGGCGTTGTCGGCACCAACGGGTCGGGCAAGTCCACGTTGCTCAAGCTGGTAGCGGGCGTGCTCGAGCCATCGCACGGCACCGTCAAGGTCAACGGCACCATCGCTCCGATCATCGAGCTAGGCGCTGGCTTCGACTTTGAGCTCACGGCGCGCGAGAACGTCTACCTGAACGGTGCGCTCCTGGGGTACAGCGAGAAGTTCATCGACGAGAACTACGACAAGATCATCGACTTTGCCGAAGTGCGCGAATTCCAGGACATGCCCATCAAGAACTACTCATCGGGTATGGTCGCGCGCATCGCGTTTGCCATCGCCACGGTGACCACGCCGGACATCCTCGTCGTGGACGAAGCGCTTTCCGTCGGCGACTTTAGGTTCCAGGAAAAATGCGAGAAACGCATCGACGAGCTGGTGCACAAGTATGGGACAACGCTGCTGTTCGTGTCTCACTCCATCGAGCAGGTGGAACGCGTGTGCGAGCGCGCCCTGTGGATCGAGAAGGGCGAGATGCGCATGCAGGGCCCCGTTGCCGAGGTCTGCGAAGCGTATCGGAGGGGTGTCTAACAATGGCAAAAGGGGATAGCGAGTCTCTCGTCTCGATCATTTTGCCTATCTATAATGCCGAACGCTACCTGGACCAGGCTATAAAAAGTACGCAAGACCAGGCGTATCGAAATATCGAGATTATCTGTGTTAATGATGGTTCAACCGATGATTCTCTGTCGATAATCAAGAGGCACGCGGAAGCCGATTCCCGCATCAAGGTTATCGACAAAGAAAACCAGGGCTATGGTGCGAGTATGAACCGCGGCATCGAAGAGTCACAAGGCAAGTGGATTGCCATTTTGGAGCCTGACGACTGGATTGAGCCCGGCATGCTCCGAGATATGCTCGTTTTCGCCGCGCAATTCGACGAAGAGGTTGACATCGTGAAGACGCCGTACTGGCGCATTACAAACGCCGATACGCCACAGCAGCGGAGGTTTAACTGTCCTTATCGGTTCCGTGTCAAGCAAAGCAAGAAACCCGGAACTGTTCATGACATAATTCCGATTTTTCATCATCATCCGTCCATCTGGTCTGCTATCTACCGGCGTGATTTTTTGGATGAGAATGGCATCCGGTTTATGCCGATTCCCGGCTCTGGCTGGTCTGACAATCCGTTTCTAGCGGAGACGCTCTGCAGGGCGAAGCGCATTCTATATTACGACAGACCATATTATTGTTATCGAGAAGGAACGGACGAGGAATCGATTAGGTTTCATAAGAACAATCCGCTTATTCCTTTCGAGCGCTGGGAGCAGATGCTCGACATTATCGAAGAGACTGGTATGGATACCGACGATATCCTCATGGCTCATTACAGCCGCGGTTTCATGTATATGAGTGGTGTTATCGAGCAGGTTCCACTGGAAAGCAACCCTGATGTGATGTCGGCAACAAAGCATATGTTCGCGCGTATGAAACCGGATCTCGTCGAGGGGAATTCTCGTGTTTCACCTGGCTGCAGACGCCTGTATGCCGAACTTCGCGGAATGCCCGCCCTGAAGGCTAATCATATACGATACATCGGCAGCCTCATTGAGCAGACAGTCGTCAACATGAGGACTATCGGCTTTGCTGCGACGGTTAAGGGCGTCGGGCATTATCTGAGCGCTTATAACAAGCGTACGGGAGGCAGATAAGCAAGCCGGCAATCATTGACCAAGTCTACGTGTGGCCAGAGCGAGTCTCCTAGTCGACATTCAGCGGAGGCATGGGCTTCCAGTTGGGGTCCTTGAGGATGGGACGCGAATCGCGCCAGCCCCGCCAAGCCGAAGAGACGCCCGACTTGAAGTGCCCGTGGTCGACGGCCAAGATGCGGATGACCTCTTTCATGAAGGTCAAAAACGTGCCAAAGCCAAACGAGAAGCGGTTGAAGTCCCCGTAGAGCTGGAAGTAGCGCGCCATGTAGCCGCGGTTGCGCATGATGTGGTAGCGGTTCATGTCGCTCGTGGAGTTGAGTTTGCGCTTGCCGGCGATGTCCCAGTTGTTGATGGTGCGCGTACGCCGCATGATGAAGTCGTTCACCACGACGGGCGTGGTGTGCTTGCTTGCCAAGTAGCCGTAGATCGTGTCGTCCCAGTAGATGAAGAAGCGGTAGTCGGGCACGCCGATCTTCTGGACGATGCTGCGCTTGAACAGGCCGCCCTCAAAGCAGGCGGTGTTCATTTCCAGATAGCCCTTCTCGTCGAAGGCCTCGGGCGCCGTGGGGTCGGGGATGCCCAGGCTCGTGATGAAGTGGTACTGCCAGTAAAACGGCGTGTCGTCAAAGTTGTAGCGCCTGCCCTGGATGACCTCGAAGCGGTCGGTCCACTTTTCGAGCGTTTGGATGCTGTCGGGCAAGACGGCGACGTCGTCGTCCATGAGCCAGAACCACTCGGCGCCTAGGTCCCAGGCGCGCTGCGTGCCGGCGCTGAAGCCGCCCGAGCCGCCGCCGTTTTTCTCCTGGGGAAAGTAGACCATGCGGGTCGTGCCGCCCTCAGCATCGGCGGATGGCAGCCCCCACTGGGCTTGCGCCAGCTCGTTCCAAGCGTCGACCATCTCTTTTGTTTGGGGAGCGTTCTCGTTGTCGACGATGACGACGCGCCAGATGGGCTTCTCGAGCGCGATCAGGGAGTCGAACAGGACCTGCAGCAGCTCCTGGCGTTTGTAGGTAACGACGACGATAGCCGCCTTATCGAGGCCCATGTTGTTTCTCCGTTTCGCTTTCTCAGTCATGCGCGCGGATAATTCTACTCTATATATCCGACCGGTTGACTTGTTATTGGCGGTGGGTGAACCGCGCTCGACATAGCAGGGGCGATTGGGTTGCCTTATAATGCCGCATGCAACAAATTGAATGTCCGGCAGTTCAGACCGGCGTTCGATTCAGCATAGTTTTTGAAAGGGTCTCCGGAGGATATTGCTCATGTCTCAATACGATTACCTCATCGTCGGCGCTGGTCTCACCGGTGCCGTGTTCGCGCACGAAGCCAAGAAGGCGGGCAAGAAGTGCCTCGTCATCGACAAACGAGATCATATTGCCGGCAATATCTACACCGAGCAGGTCAACGGCATCAACGTCCACAAGTATGGTGCGCACATCTTCCATACCAGCGACAGACGCGTGTGGGACTACGTCAACCAGTTTGCCGAGTTCAACAACTACGTGAACAGCCCCGTGGCTAACTACCATGGTGAGATGTACAACTTGCCCTTCAACATGAACACCTTCTCCAAGATGTGGGGCATCCGCACGCCCGAAGAGGCCAAGGCAAAGATC
>JBJEHP010000152.1:0-2491 GCA_051876145.1 Coriobacteriales bacterium
AGGTGGCGCTGCATTCCGACACGCATGAGTACACGACCGACTACAAGAGCGCGAACGCCTACTTCTCCGGGCTCGACAAGCTCTCGGGCGAAGTCGAGAAGATCCTCGGCTTCAAGCCGACCCTGTTCCGCTTCCCGGGCGGAAGCGTGAACGGCTACGACAAGAACATCGTGAGCGACCTCAAAAACGAGGCGGCAAGCCGCCAGTGGCACTACTTCGACTGGAACGTGAGCAGCGGAGACGCAGGCGGAAACAACGTTCCGGTCGACACCATCGTCAACAACATCAAGACGGAATCGGCGGGCAACAACTCGTGCTGCGTGCTCATGCACGACACCGAGGCGAAAAACACCACGGTCGAAGCCTTACCCCAGATTATCGAGTACTACCAGTCGGAGGGCTACACCTTCGACGTCCTCACCGCCGACAGCTTTGGCTACCACTTCTAACTGACACGAGGGGCCGTGGGTATCGTGTCATTCTGGTCCGAAGGGACACCCCAGATTCCAGCCCTGTCACAGCCACAGCCGCTTCGGGCAAATGGCACGAGGGGCCGTGGGTATCGTGCCATTTTGACGTGGCATGCAAAGAAAAGACCCGCTGGAACTGCGCTGTTCCGGCGGGCCTTTGAGTGCGAAGGCTAGAGGTTCACGCTCTTCGATGCCTTGCGTGCAGACTTGATCAGGAACTCCTGATTGGTCTCGGTCTGCTTGAGCGACTGGATGAGCATCTTCATCGCGCGCTCGGTGTTGTTCATGTTGGCGAGCAGGCGGCGCAGACCCCAGATGAGCGGGGCTTCTTGCGGGTCGACCAGCAGGTCGTCCTTGCGCGTCGAGGACGCTACCGGGTCGATTGCCGGGAAGATGCGCTTGTCTGCCAGGTTGCGGTCGAGCTTGAGCTCCATGTTGCCCGTGCCCTTGAACTCCTCGAAGATGACCTCGTCCATCTTCGAGCCCGTGTCGATGAGCGCGGTGCCGAGGATGGTGAGCGAGCCGCCGAACTCGATGTTGCGCGCGGCGCCCAGGAAGCGCTTGGGCGGGTAGAGCGCCGTGGAATCGACGCCACCGGAAAGGATGCGGCCCGAAGCCGGCTGGCTCAAGTTGTATGCACGCGCGAGGCGCGTGATGGAGTCGAGCAGGATGACGACGTCCTGGCCGTTTTCGACCAGGCGCTTCGCGCGCTCGATCACGAGCTCCGCCACGGCGATGTGGTTTTCGGAGGGCATGTCGAACGTCGAGGAGATGACCTCGCCGTCGATGCTGCGCTCCATGTCCGTGACCTCTTCGGGGCGCTCGTCGACCAGCAGGCACATGAGGTGCACCTCGGGGTTGTTCGCGCTGATGGCGGCGGCGATGTCCTTCAGGACGGTCGTCTTGCCCGCCTTCGGGGGCGAGACGATCAGGCCGCGCTGGCCTTTGCCGATGGGGCTCACGAGGTCGATGGCGCGGGCGGTGATCGTGTCCTTCCCGTGCTCCATGATCAGGCGCTCGTCAGGGTAGATCGGCGTCAGGTTGGCGAACTTGACGCGGTGCGTCGGCCCTTCGAACGGCTCGTTGTTGAGCTCGATGATCGTGTTGAGCGCCGGGTACTTCTCGTTGTCGCGCGGCGGGCGCACGCGTCCGGAAATGTAGTCGCCCTTGCGCAGGCCGTTGCGGCGCACCGTGCTCATGCCGACGTACACGTCGTGCTCGCCCGGCAGGTAGCCGTCGGTGCGGATGAAGCCGTAGCCGTCCGGCAGCAAATCGAGGATGCCCTCGACCATGACGAAGCCCTCTGCCTGGAGCAGGGCGTCGTACACGGCGGAAACCAGGTCGTCGCGCTCGCCGTATTCCGTCGGGTCCACGTCGAGCTCGCACGCCTTGGCGATGAGCGCCTCGTCTTCGAGCTTGGCGAGCTCGTCGCGCGTGGCGGACGGGACGATCTCTTTGCGCTGGCGGTCCTTGCGGTTGCGGCGGTTGCGGCGGTTGCGGCGCTTGTTGTTGTCGCGCCTGTCGCGCTCGCCGCCCTTGTCCTCGGACTCGTCTTTCTTCTCCGAGGCGTCAGACTCGGGCTTGCCCTCGTCGGAAGCGCCCTTCTCGCCCGCCGCTGCAGCTTCTGGCGTTTGGGCCGAATCCGCGGGTGCCTCGGAAGCGGTGGCCTCTCCATCCGACGATGCCTTCGCCTCGGCCGCCTTGCCCTCGGCGGCCTGCTCGGCTGCGGCCTCCTTCTCGGCGGCCTTTCTCGTGGTGCGACGACGGCGCACGGGCTTCTTCTCTTCTACGACCTGTCCGTCACCTGCCTTCTCGGCAGCTGCTTCGGCCGCTTCGGTGGGCTGCTCAGCTGCGGCCTTCTCCGCCGTCGCGGATTCTGCCGCCTCTGCAGCCTTCTTGGTGGTGCGGCGCGTGCGCTTCTTGGGGGCCGGCTTGGCCTCCCCCTCGGCGACGAGTTCGAGCTGCTCGGTGGCAGCCTCGGCGTCTACGGCCTTCTTCGTGGTGCGGCGCGTGCGCTTCTT
>JBJEHP010000153.1:0-2489 GCA_051876145.1 Coriobacteriales bacterium
GGGTGACGATTGGATCATTTCCGATGGCCAACAGAATAGCATAATCCGAGAATTCTTTTGTCAAGATTGCCCCTCAAAAACTGTCAAAGTTTTTAGAGGTGCTCTCAAGAAAATTGACAGCTAGGGCTCTGCGGCCCTAACCCGACTTTCCACGTTCGCACCCGATTTCAACTTTCCCCAAAAGAATAACTGACAAAACGGGAGCGAACGCGGACAGATTCGCCGGGTATTGTCTTAGAAAAACCGGAAAGTTCGTGTAGTGAAGACCTACCCCCTTGAGCCGGAATCTTGATTTTGAGATAATTCCGGCATGTTTTTGCGAGCGACAAGGAGATTCAAGGACGGCAAGCCCCACTACTACTGGAGCCTCGTCGAGAGCGTTCGTGTCGGGAGGCGCGTCTTCCAGCGTCAGGCCCTCTATCTCGGCGAACTCAACGACTCCCAGCGCATGGAATGGCAGAAGGCCGTCGAGGTCCTTGACGAAGACGGCAGGTCCCGGCAGATGAAGCTCTTTCCCGAAGACCGTGCGCCGAAGACGGATGACGGGGAGATCGTGCGCATCCGGATGGATCGTCTGACTGTCCGGAACCTGCGCAACTGGGGCGAGGTCTGGCTCGGGACGGTTCTCTGGGATAAGCTCGGGCTCGACGGCTTCTGGGCGCAAAGGATTCCCCCGAGTCGAAAGGGCACGGACTGGCTTTCCGTCATGAAGGCGATCGTCCTCTACAGGTTCACGGATCCGGGCAGCGAGCTTCAGATGCACTCGAACTGGATGGCGAACACCGCGATCGAGGAGCTGATCGGTCCCGGTGCGCTGACTGGGCGCTCGACGCTCTACAACTGCCTCGACCGCGTCATGTGGCCTTTGGCGGAACGGTGGAAGCCGCGCGGCGAGCGCAAGGACTCGTTCAAGGATGGTCTGTTCTTCTTCCTCCGGGACCGATGGGCGGGGCTGTTCGGCTCGACCTGCGACGTGATCCTCTTCGACCTGACGAGCACGTACTTCGAGGTGGACGGCACGAAGGCCCTCGACAGCGATCTCCAGCGCCATGGCTACAGCCGCGACAAGCGCGGGGACTGCCTCCAGGTCGTGATCGCGCTCGTCCTCACGCCCGACGGGTTTCCGCTCGCCTACGAGGTCATGCCAGGGAACACCAACGACCGCGAGACGCAGATGCCGTTCATCGAACGGCTTGAGGAGAAGTACGGGAAGATCGGCAGCCTTTGGCTGATGGACCGCGGCGTGCCGACGGAGAGGACGCTGGAGAAGATGCGCGAGAGCGGCTACAGGTATCTTGTCGGCGCACCGCGAGGACATCTGAGAGTCATCGGCGACAAGCTCGACAAGGCCGAGTGGCAGACCGTGCAGGACGGCATCGCGGTGAAGGTGGCAAGGGCGGATGTGACGACGAAGGACCCCGACGGAAAGGAGAAGGTCGTTCCAGGAGACACGTTCGTTCTGACGCGCAGCACGGCACGTTCGCTCAAGGAGACGGCGATGCGCGTAAAGAAGCTGCGCATTGCGATGAAGACGCTGAACGCGATCGACGCGCGTGTCGGACGGTGCAAGTGGAAGAAGGCGGAGCCCTCGAAGAGAGGGCTCTCACGCGACGAGCTCGTCGGTCGGCTCGCGGTCGCGGCAAAAGGCGCGGGGCGCGCCTGGAAGCTGATCTCCGTCACGATCCCGAAGGAGGGCGAGAAGGTGACGGCGGAGACCTTTCGGTGGAATCTGGACTGGGAGCGGATCCGTGAAGCCCGCGCGAACGACGAAGGGACTTACCTGCTGCGCACGAATCTCGAGGAATGCGACCCGAAGACGCTCTGGAAGCGGTACATGATCCAAGGCGAGATCGAGTACGCGTTCCGGGAACTGAAGAACGACCTCGGGCTCAGGCCCGTCTACCATCAGCTTGACGACCGGATCGAGTCGCACATCTTCACGTCGTTCATGGCGCTCTGCCTGTTCCAGACACTGCGGGCGATCGCACGCGACCACGCACCAGGCCTCACCCCTCGCCAGATCGTCGAGAAGTTCAGGGCGATGAAGATGGTGGACGTGGTCATGCCGACGACGGACGGACGAATCGTCACGCTTCCGCGCTACGTCGAACCGAAGGACGATGTCAGGATTCTCTTGAACCAGCTCGGACTGACGCTGCCTGCGCAGCCTCCACCGAAGGTCAGCTCGGAAGCGGCGCAAACGGCATCCGCAGGGGTGTAGTGAAGACCTTTATTTGATAATTCAAGAAAGCGAACAAAAGCCCGCGCAAAACGCTGGCTTTCGTTTCGAACGTGGAAAGTCGGGATAGCACCACGAAGAACCGCATGTTGGACACGCGGCACCAGAATTGGTGCCACAATCAACTGCTCCATCTTACGGTCTTCGCCCGAAAGAATAGGCTCGCCTGCATCGGGATCGATCTGTTGCTTTACCTTCTCAAATAAACTCAATCCGACCTTTGAATCCTTGAACGCATATTCATGTGAGC
>JBJEHP010000154.1:0-9273 GCA_051876145.1 Coriobacteriales bacterium
CTTGGACATCTTCGAGCCGTCCGCCGCCATGAGGAAGCCATGTGCGAACACGTGCTCGGGGATGGGAAGGCCCGCCGCCATGAGCATTGCCGGCCAGATCACGCAGTGGAAGCGAATGATGTCCTTGCCGACGAAGTGGAAGTTTGCCGGCCAGAACCTGTCGTACTTGCTCAGGTCGTCGGAGCCGTAGCCGAGCGCCGTGAGGTAGTTGATGAGGGCATCCACCCACACGTAGGTGACGTGCTTGGGGTCGAACGGCAGCGGGACGCCCCAGTCGAAGGTGGTGCGGCTCACCGACAGGTCGTGCATGCCGCTTTCGATGAACGAGCGGATCTCGTTCTCGCGGATCTTCGGGCGGATGAACTTGGGGTGCTCGTCATAGTAGGCAAGGAGCTTGTCGCCAAACTCGGAGAGCTTGAAGAACCAGTTCTCCTCCTCGATGAAGTCGACGTCGCGGCCGCAGGTGGGGCACTTGCCGTCTTCGGTCAGGTCGCTTTTTGCCCACTGCGTCTCGCACGGGGTGCAGTAGTAGCCCTGGTAGGTGCTCTTGTAGAGATAGCCCTTGTCGTAGAGGTCCTGCATGAACTGCTGGACGCCGCGCGTGTGGCGTTCCTGCGTCGTGCGGATAAAGTCGTTGTTGGAGATATTGAGCTCTTTCCAGAGATCCGTGAACTGCGGGACCTGGCTGTCGCACCACTCCTGGGGCGTCATGCCGTGCTCCTGCGCAGACTGGGCAACCTTCTGGCCGTGCTCGTCCATGCCCGTCAAGAACCAGACGTCGTGGTTGTCCATGCGCTGCCAGCGCGCGACGGTGTCGGCGGCGATGGTCGTGTACGCCGTGCCGATATGGGGCACGCCGTTCACATAGTAGATGGGGGTCGTCACGTAGAATGGTTCTTTGGACATACGGATTCCTTTGATCAGACGAATGGTGTCTTGCGTGCGGGGCACGCGGGCTTCGATTATAGAACTTACCGTATGAAATCCAACAGGCGAGGTTTTATACTAAGCTATATATATTCTTTCTATGGAAGGATGGTTCATGCGCGACCATTCAAAGCACATCCAGCTCACGCGCGAGCAGGCCATCGACAAGCTCATCGAGGTCAGCGAGTTTGCCCCGCATACCGAGCTGGTTGACCTTCACGACGCCTGCGGGCGCGTCACGGCGACGGCCCTTAGGTCCCGCTATGATATCCCCAGCGCGTTGTGCTCCCAGATGGACGGCATCGCCGTGCACTTCGACGACTTTGCAGGCGGCATGCCGGACGTTTCGACGTGGACCTTCGGGAAAGACTACGCCTGGGCAAACACCGGGACCGCGATGCCGGCGGGATTCGACACCGCTATAGCCATCGAGCAGGTCGAGTTCGACGATGCCGGCACGCTCGTCGCCCTGAAGGCGATGCCTTCGCAGCGTGGGGAGAGCTGCAACCAGCCGGGCTCGACCTTTGCCAAAGGCGAGTTGCTGCTTCCCGCCCGCACGCGTCTCACGCCGACGAAGATCTCTGCCCTCGCCATGTGCGGCTATACCGAAGTCGAGGCCATCGCCAAGCCGAAGGTCGCGTTCATCCCCACGGGCGACGAGCTCGTCGAGATGGGGCAAGAGCTTCCCGCCGGCAAGGCCTACGAGTCCAACGGCATCCTGCTCGAGCAAAAGCTCAGGCTCTGGGGAGCCGAGCCGGTCATCTACCCCTGTCTGCCGGATGACTGGGACCAGATCAAGGCGGCCATACTCGACGCATCGACAAAGGCGGACATCGTCGCCATCAACGCGGGCTCGTCCAAGGGCGCGAAGGACTTCACGATGGAGATCTTGGAAGAGATCGGCACGGTCTTCTGCCACGAGACCAACCACGGCCCCGGACACCACACGAGCGCCTCGCAGGTGAACGGCACCCCCGTCCTCGGCATCTCGGGTCCGCCCGCAGGCTGCGAGATCACATCGGACTGGTATCTCAAGCCACTCGTCGACTACTTCTTGTACGGACACGTCGTCGAGTTCACTACGGCAACAGCCACGCTCGCGCAGCCGCTGGGCGGCGGGCACGGAAAACCGGGGAAGCCGGGCGGTGCTCCGCGCAAGAAGGTTTCGGAGGACTTCTTCGCCATCAGGCCCGTCAAGGTCGCGTACGGGGCAGACGGCCTTACGGTCGAGCCGATTCCCGGCAGCAAGCGCCACAACCTGCTGCAGCTCGATGAGGCAGACGCCTATGTCGAGAGAAACCCCGCCGAGCTCGCCCAACTCGAGCCGGGCGCTCAGATCGAGGTCGAGCTGCGCTTCCCCTACCGAATCGACTGAAACATAAATCCTTAACAATCTTTTAAGGTTATTTTCAGGTAGCGCCTGTATCTTGTTCACATGTTCGGAGGTCGGGTTCAACTCCTCTCCCCATACACATCCCAGCCCCCTTCGAACGTCACACACGTGCCCCGACGTCCCATCCCAGCGTCGGGGCACCTATCTTTTTCCAGCTTTTTCACGCTAAATGCGAGGCGCCCGGACAGAAGGACTGTCCGGGCGCCTCGATGCAGAGAGAGATGCCTTTGGGGAGAAAGGCTGAGAACAGGTTGGGAGCCTGATCCCGGGTGTTACGTGAGCCTATCGGCTCGAGAGGAGTAACAAGGACATAGTACATATTATTCTTTCCTGTGTCTATAGTTTATTAAGAATAATATCGTCTAGTTCCTTGTCCCCTACTCCATCTCGAGCATACGCGCGTACAGGTCGTTCTTGGAAACGCCAAACTCGTGGGAGAGCTGCTTGGCGAGGGCGGACTTCTTCGTGCCGTCGGCAAGGCCCTGTCTGATGGCGGCGTCGAGCGCTTCCTCGTCGACGGCGTCTTTCTCGTCGCGCGCGGGCGGGGCGATGACGAGGGCGATCTCTCCCCTGATCGCGTCCCGTTCCGCAAGCTCGCGTGCCAGCTCGTCTGCCGGTAGGCGCAAGACTTCCTCGTGCACCTTGGTGAGCTCGCGGCACAGCGCCACGCGGCGCGTGCCGAACACCTCGGCGATCACCGCGGCAGAAGCCGCGACCCGGTGCGGAGACTCGTAGAACACGAGCGCCGCATCGAGCTTCTTGAGCGATGCCAGCAGCTCCCTGCAAGCATGCTTCTTGCGTGGGAGAAAGCCCCCGAAGTAAAACGCCGTCCCGGCAAACCCGGCGGCGACAAGCGCCGTGGGCACAGCCGAGGCGCCGGGCAGCACCTCGACGGGAACGCCCGCTTCGCGCGCGGCGTCGACGAGCACCAACCCGGGGTCGCTCACGCCGGGCATGCCGGCATCCGAGCAGAACGCCATCGTCTCGCCGGCGAGCATGCGCTGCACCAGCCGGGCGCTGCGCTGCGCGATCACGTTCTCGTCGCAGCGCTCGAGCGTCGCGTGGATGTCGAACGCCGCCAGGAGCTTGCCCGTCACGCGCGTGTCCTCGGCGAGCACGACATCCGCAGACGCAAGGGCGTCGAGCGCGCGCTTCGTGATGTCTGCCAGGTTGCCGATGGGTGTGGCGACGACAAAGAGGCAGCCGGTGCTTTGACCGGCTGCCTGCGAAGCGTCGTATGAAGTTGCGGATGCCACGGCGCTAGGCCACGAGGAACTTGGCGAGGTCGATGACGCGCTGCGAATAGCCCATCTCGTTGTCGTACCAGGAGATGCACTTGACGAAGTCGCCCTTATCGCCGCCGAGGACCTTCGTGAGCAGGCTGTCGTAGACCGAGGAGGCACGGTTGCCGATGACGTCGGTCGAGACGATCGGGTCGGTGCAGTACTCGAGGATGCCCTTCATCGGGCCTTCGGCAGCCGCCTTCATGGCCGCGTTGATCTCCTCTGCCGTGGCGGGCGTCTCGAGCTCTGCCGTCAAATCGACCATGGAACCCGTGGGCGTGGGGACGCGCGTGGCCATGCCGTCGAGCTTGCCGGCCAGCTCGGGGATGACGAGGGCAACGGCCTTGGCAGCACCCGTCGTCGTGGGGATCTGGCTCAAAGCGGCGGCACGCGAGCGGCGGAAGTCCTTGTGGTGCACGTCGAGGACCTTCTGGTCGTTCGTGTAGGAGTGGATGGTGTTCATGAAGCCGCGCTTGATGCCAAACGTGTCGTTGAGGACCTTGGCAAACGGGGCGAGGCAGTTGGTGGTGCACGATGCATTGGAGACAATATTCATCGTGTCCTTGTCGTAGACGTCCTGGTTGACGCCCATGACGATGGTCGCGTCGACGTTCTTGCCCGGCGCGGTGATGACGACCTTCTTGGCGCCCTTCTCGAGGTGCGCCTTCGCGACGGTGCCGTCCTTGAGCTTGCCCGTGGACTCGATGACGACATCGGCGCCGACCTCGCCCCACTCGAGCTCTTGCGGGTCGCGGGTCTGGAATGCCTTGATGCGGTGCCCGTCAACGATGAGCGCGCCCTCTTCTGCGCGGCACTCGTCGAAGACGCGGCCCTGGCAGGAGTCGTACTTGGCAAGATAGGCGGCACACTCGAGATCGCTCGGGTTGTTGATGGCGACGACCTCGATATCGGGGTCTTGCTCTGCGATGCGGAACGCCAGACGGCCGATGCGCCCAAAACCGTTGATACCGACTCTGATAGTCATGAAATGCTCCCCCTCCAGGTAGCCAGACGTTGAAGTAACTTCACGGACAAGTATACCGAGCGGCTCTTTTCGGCCGCAAGGACGCATAGGTTCACAGCGCAAAGTCCACAGGTGAGCTGCACTGCGCGCGCATGGCTGCTATACTTGTCATACCGTCGGACAGCGAATGGAGCACGAAATGGATTCACGGGTCTCCGCGCGCATCCCCAGCGAGACGCGCGAGCAGGGCGACAGAGCCCTCAAGAAGATCGGAGCGACTACCACCCAACTCATCAACGCCGCCTACGAGTACCTGCTGAGCACGGGGGAGCTGCCGCAGGCGCCTCACCCCGCTCACAGCACCGGCGAGCTCACCAAAGCTCAGCGCGCGCAGCTGCAGGCGCGGCTCGAGCAGACCACCCGCAAGGTTTCTCCGGAGTTTTTCGCCGAGATGACCGATGACGAGCTGTTGGAACAGGAGCTTCTCCATGACTATGAAACTCTTGCTTGACACGAACGTGCTCGTTGACTACTTTGCGCAGCGCGCGCCGTTCGCGCGCGATGTGAACCGCTTGAACGTGGCGCAGGTCCTCGGAGACGTGGAGCTCTGGGCCTGCCCGCACTCGTTTCCCGACATCTCGTATATCCTGCGCAGGGCCCTGCCCCAGCCCGAGCTGCAGCAGATCATGCGCGCCAGCCTCGAGACCATCAAGGTGTGCACGGTCACGCACGAAGACGTCGCCGGCTCGCTCGCCGCCGGCTGGGACGATGCCGAAGACGCCCTCGTGAGCCGCTGCGCAGACCGGCTCAAGGCGGATTACCTGATTACGCGCGACCAAGACGGCTTTTCCCGGGCAAAGGTGCCGGTCTTATCGCCGCATGCATGGCTGCAGATGATGCGTGACGAGCACGGCATCGTCTACGACGAGATCTAGAAGATGACGAGCTCGTCGCGGTTGATGAACTCCTCGGCACCGCGCGTGCCGAGGACGCCCCCGAGCACATCGCTCCCGTAGCCCGCAAGCCCCCTGCCAACGAGACGCCCGTCCGAATCGACGAGGTCGATGGGGTCGCCGCAGGCAAACGTGCCCTCGAACGACACGATGCCCACCGGCAGAAGCGAGCTTCCGCGCTCGCGCAGCGCGGCACAGGCGCCGTCGTCGCAGACGACGCGCCCGCGGACCTTGCCGCCGAGTGCGATCCACGACTTGCGCGCGTGCATGCCCGTGTTGTCCTCGTCGAAGAAGGTCGTGCCGACGTGTTCACCATGGACCGCGTCGACGATCGCGTGCGTGCGGTGCCCCTCGCAGATGACCATCGGGATGCCCGCCGCCATGAGCACGCGCGCGGCGGCGATCTTGGTGAGCATGCCGCCCGAGCCGCTGCGCGAGCCGACGCCGCCGGCACCCGCCTCGATCTCGGCGCTCATCTTGCTCACCGTCTCGAGCAGCTCCGCATCTGCGTCCCTGCGCGGGTCGGCCGTGTACAGCCCGTCGATGTCGCTGAGCAGCACGACCAGATCGGCGTTGATGGAGGTGGCGACCATCGCCGCGAGCGTGTCGTTGTCGCCGAAGCGGATCTCCTCGACGGCGACGGTGTCGTTCTCGTTGATGATGGGCACGACGCCAAGCTCGAGCAGGCGCTCGATCGTGTCGCGCGCATGGAGGTAGGGCTCGCGCTCGCCCGTCGTGGCGCGCGTGATGAGCACCTGCCCCACGTTGACGCCGAACAGCGCGAAGGTGTCGCGGTACTGCCTGATGAGCCCGACCTGGCCGACGGACGCCGCCGCCTGCAGCGTGGGCATGTCGTTGGGGCGCTCGCCGCCGCCAAAGCCGAGGATGTCGAGCCCGAGGGCGATGGAGCCCGACGAGACGATGATGGGCTGGACTTCGTCGTCTTTGATGAGCGCGGCGCAATCTGCCGCCAGAGAGCCGATAAACGCCGCATCCACCTTGCCGTTGTCGACAAGCGTCGAGGACCCGATCTTGATCACTACGCGTTTCATCTTGAGGTCGCCTTCTCCTTGCCGGCTAGAACTCGTCGTGGTCGATGACGTTGTCGAACTCCTCGTCGCCCCAGCCCGCAGGCTCGTACTCGAACGCGATGTCCATGACGCGCACCTCGTCGCCCGACTGCGCACCTGCGCGTGCCAGCGCGCGCTCGACACCCGCGCGCTCCATCCTGCGCTGCAGGAAGGCGACGGCCTCTTCGTTGTTCCACTCGGTCTGGATGACCATGCGCTCGATGTTCTTGCCGCTCACGCGCCAGGCGTGCGCCTCTTCCTGCACGACGGTGATGCGCGCGTCGCGTTGCTTGCGCTTGAGCTCCCAGACCTGGTCGTACTCGGGGACCGGCTCGTCTGCCGCGGCAAGGCGCAGGTCGTGGACGCGTTGCGCCGTCGCCTTGATGAGCTGCTCGACGCCTTCGCGCGTGGCAGCCGAGACGGCGAAAAACGGGATCGGGTTGCGCTCGTCAATGCCCTCGTCGAGCAGCTTCTCGCTGAGCTCGTCGCTGTCCTTCTTGACGCGCTCCTTCAGGCGCGCGAGGTTGTCTTCGACGCCGGGCATGTCGACCTTGTTGGCAACGACGATGCGCGGGCGCTTGGCGAGGTCTTCGGCGTAGAGCTCGAGCTCGCGGTTGATAACCTCATAGTCGTGCACCGGGTCGCGGCCCTCGAGCCCGCCCGTGAGGTCGATGACGTGCAAGATGAGCGCCGTACGCTCGACATGGCGCAAGAACTCGTGCCCGAGCCCCTTGCCCTCGGCGGCGCCCTCGATGAGACCGGGGACGTCGGCGACGACGAAGCTCAGGTCGTCTCCCGCACGCACCATGCCCAGGTTGGGCTGCAGCGTCGTGAACGGATAGTCGGCGATCTTGGGACGCGCGGCGGACATGCAGGCGATGAGCGAGCTCTTGCCCACAGACGGCATGCCGACGAGCGCTGCGTCGGCCATGAGCTTCATCTCGAGCTCGATCCACAGCGGCTCGGTGGGCTCGCCCAGCTCGGAGAACGCCGGGGCGCGGCGCGTCGGGGTGACGAAGTGCGTGTTGCCCCTGCCGCCTCGACCGCCCTTGGCCACGACGACGCGCTCGCCGTTGTGCGTGAGGTCGGCGATCTGCTCGACTGGCTGCATCTGCTCGTCGAGCAGGCGGACCACCGTGCCACACGGGACCTTGAGGATCATGTCGGCACCGTCGGCGCCGTGCATGCGCTTGCCCCGGCCGTGTGTGCCCTTCTCGGCCTTGAAGTGGTGCTTATAGCGGTAGTCGATGAGCGACGAGATGGAGCTGTCCGCCTCGAGGACGATATCGCCGCCCTTGCCGCCGTCGCCGCCATCAGGGCCGCCCTTGGGGACATGCGCCTCGCGCCTGAACGACGTGCAGCCCGCGCCGCCGTCGCCCGATTTGATCTGGATGTGTACCTGGTCTGTAAACGGCATGTCTCTATAGTCCCTTGAAATCCTTGAGGGCTTCGAGGTAGTCGACCTCGGTGCCCAGTCCGTCCGGTGCAAGCTGCATCAGCAGGTCGGCCCACGTGCTCACGCTCCTGCCGTACACGACCGCATCCCATCCGTCCTTGACGATGGCGACGATCGCGTCCTCCACGTCTGCCTCGCTTCGGTGCCACACGCCGTCGGCGCCGACGCCGAAGATGGCCTCGAGCAGGTCGAGGTTGGTGTCGCTGTAGAAGATGCCCTTGATGAGGGCCACATAGCCGAGCGCGGGCGCGAGCGGGATGGAATCGCCCTGGCGAATCTCCACATAGCGCTTCAGGCGCACGTCATTCCAGAACATGCCCAGCAGGTGCTCGACGTCGTCTTTGCCCATGGGCGCATCGCCGTAGGCCTGCGCCGCCGTCATCGCGCCCGTGGTGTGCTCAGTTGGGCGCGTGATGAAGATGGGCGGTTTGGACAGCAGGTAGTCCGCATAGGCGCCAAAGCCGAAGCCCTCGTCGAACAGCCCTGGTATGACCCCGCATCGATCGGGGTCGACCTCGCGCCATATCTGCAGGCGCCGCAGCGGCTGGGTGTTGGGTGCCCCCTCGAAAACGGGGACGTTGTCGGTCAGAAATGAGAGGATGGGGCCGAGCAATGTGGCGATGCGGACCTTGCGCACGGCGTCCGCCTCGTCGGCATAATCGACCGAGACCTGCAGCGACGCCGAGCCGCGCATCATGCGCTCGCCGTGCATGCCGGGAATCGACGCGAAGTAGTCGTTCATGTACTTGTAGCGCGGCTTGGGGATGAGCGGGAGCTCCGCGGCCTTGAGCTTGGGCTGGTAGCCGAGCGGCACGAGCTGGTAGCCGTAGGGCTTGGTGATCTGGCGCAGGCGAAACGCGAAGTGCTCGTACTCGTCTTCGATGTCGGCGATGCTCGTCATCGGGGCGATGCTGATCTCGACCTGCGCGGCCGGCTCGATGGTGATGGAGGCGGACTGACGCGAGCACCCCATGATGTCGCCGGCCTCGGTGCGCATGGCGTTGGGATAGAACTCGGAGAGCTTCTCCAGGATATCGCGCACGCCCGGGCGGTGCTTCTCGTCGTAGCCGATCGGGTCTCCGTCCTCGTCCACGAGGAACTGCTCGAGTTCCACGCCGAGGCTTCCCATCTTTCCGCCTTTGCAACCGCCCTCGAGGTAGTCGACGATCGCCTGGCGATTCTCTTGTTGTACGGTCATGGCACACTGTTCCTGTCCGAGAGCCTTCA
>JBJEHP010000155.1:0-2475 GCA_051876145.1 Coriobacteriales bacterium
GAGTAGCCGTCGACCGCGTCCTCAGCCACCGTGTAGGTAATCTTGTTGCCCGCGGCATCGGTCACGGGCAGGTTGTCGATTACATCCTCGAGGCCCGTGTCCGTATCGGTGGCGAGCGTGAACGCCGTCGGAATTCCGTTAAGGGTCTGGTCCGCCGAGACGGTCACCGTCTTTGCCTGGCGTTTGCCGTCGCGGTTGTGGTCGTCATCCCAAGACTGAGAGATGGAAAGCTTCGCGGTGCGGAAGGCGTTGGTGACGGTCGTCTTGGCCGCGCCGCCCTCGTTGACTGCCGAGCTGTAGGCGTAGCCGCCGACGGTGCCGGAGGTCGGGTCGCCCTTGGCCGGAGCCGTGGCGACTGCCTTGCCGTTCACGTCGATCGAGGTCTCGACCGCGCGGTAGCGGTAGGCATTGCCGCTCTTGTCGTATTTGGGCAGGTTATCCCATGCGCCAGCAGCGGAATCGGAATCCCCGCGCTCGACCGTCTTCGTTCCCGCGACATTCACGTCGGACCACTTCGTGCCGTCCGTCGTGCGCTGCAGCTTGAAGGTCGCCGCGTCGGCTTTGACCGTCAGGAAGCCGGGCTCGTTCTCCCACTTCTTCTCGACCGTGTAGGTGAGCGGGTCGAGCGTGTTGGTCACCTCGAAGGCATGGCACTTGGCATCGTCGCCAGTGTCGGGGCCAACCGCGGGCTCTCTGTAGCCGGCGGATTGGGCTTCGGTCACCGTGTAGGCAATCTTCTTATCCTGCATGCCGGGCTGGTAGACGGGCAGGTTGTCCCATATGGTAGAAGCCGTGCCGTCAGACGCGACGCCTATCTCGCTCGACAGGTCGGAAAGGCCGTTCACCTTAAGGTCAGATACGGTGAGCTCTTTGTTGTCGACTGTCGCATGCAAGGTATAGGAAACCGTGCCCGGGCGGTCGCCGTAGGCGTTGTTGTTGTCTTCCCACTTCTTGCTTGCAGTCACGCTGGTTGTCGCGGGATTGTGCATGTTCGTGAAGGCGATGGTCACACCGACAGATGTGGCGGGCGTGGAAGCCGCATTGCCATCCTTCGACACGCCGTTGATGCTATAGGAAGCCGTATAGCCCTGGGCGTCGCCCTCGGTCACGGTGTAGTTGATCGTCGTGCCATCCGCCATCTGCGTGGGCAGGTCGTTCCAGGTGTAGGCCCACCCCTCAGAGGATTCCTGCACCCGTTCGGGAGTATCGATGGTCTTCGCCTTCAGCACATCGCCCGTGTCCGCAAGCGCTTGATCGGCGGAAAGCGTGAAGGTGGCCGACGTGGGTCGCGAGCCATCCTGGTTCTCGGCATCCTGATAGGCCTTGGTCACCGTGATCTTGCCGCGCGTCATCGTGTTGGTGTTGCCGGTTGTAAAGCCGTCGTCTGAGCTTCCCGTCGTGGACGACGCGTACGTGTAGCCGCCAATAGTGCCCTTTGTGGCGTCGGAATCAGAAACGGGCTCGGCCTGAACATCGGCCGCGTTCGTCTTGGGCGTGAGCGCCGTCTGGACCGCCCGGTAGGAATACGCCTTGCCCGCGGCGCTGTACACGGGCAGGTCGGTGAAGGTGTAGCTGTCGCTGATCGCATTCTCGCTCGACTTGGCAATCGTTGTCGTCACCGGGTGGTTGGCGGCGTCGGTCGTGGACACGTCAGACCAGTTCTTCCCGCCGTCAATTGAACGTTGAAGCTTGAAGGTCGCGCTCTGCGCGCCCACGCCGTAGATCTCGCCTTCCCAGGAGCTTGTCACCTTGAGCGTGGTCTTCTTGTCCATCGTGTTGGTGACGGTAGTCTGCACGTCATCGCTCGCCTGAGCGTAGCCCGTGGGCGTCGTGTCCTCGCTCACCCAGTAGGTGAGCTGCTTGCCCACCTGACCGGGCATGTTCTTGGGCAGACCAGACCAGGTGGTTGCCCAAGCGTTCGCGTCGTTTGCCGTCGCGTTAGCCGAAGTGAGTTCCTTGGATGCCTCGGCCCCAAGGCCCTTGATCTGATCTGAGGTCAGCTCATCGGCGGCGCTGTCGTATTTCGCATGCAGGGTGAAGGTCACGTGAGCGGGGCGGTCGCCAAAGGCGTTGTTGTCGTCCCACTTCTTCGTGGCCGTCACGTCGACCGTGTCGGGCGTGCGCGAGTTGGTCAAGGCCTCGGCAGTGGCGACGTATGTACCATCTTTGCCAAGCGCCAGCTGAACGGCTGCAGGTGCGGTTGCCGTGTAGTCGTCAACGGTCTTCTCGCCCACCGTGTAGGTGATCTTGGCGCCCGATGCGTCGAAGACGGGCAGCCCGGTCCAGCCCGTGGGCTCATCCGCCGCAAGAGCTTCGGCCGTGCCAGTGGTGGTCACGGTAATCTCGTGGTCGTCCATCGTGGGCAGGGTAAGGCCCTGGGTGCCGGATGCCGAAAGCGTGAGCGTAATCTTGTCGGGGCGTTTTGGAGTAGCTTTAACTATGGAAATAGGCTCTGGTTCATCTCCCTGTAGCTGC
>JBJEHP010000156.1:0-9184 GCA_051876145.1 Coriobacteriales bacterium
CTGGAACGTGACCTCGATCTGCGGCTTTTGCATGCCGAGGTGCAGGCCGCCCAGGCGGAACTTGCCAAGCGATGTGTTCTGGCTCGCGCGCGGCGCCTCGCCTTGCAACACGTTGATCTCGACCATCGTCTGCATGGGCGTCACGGTCGTGTATATCTCGCTGTGCATGGCCGGCAGGGTCGAGTTGCGCGGGATGAGCACGCTCACGCCGTCGTTTACGACCTCGATGCCGAGCGAATGCGGCGTCACGTCGAGCAGGAGCAGCCCTCCGACCTCTCCCGATAAAACGCCCGCCTGCAGGCACGCGCCGATGGCGACGCTCTCGTCGGGGTTGATGCTCTCGCTCGGCTCCTTGCCGATGAGGTTGCGTACGGCCTGCTTGACGGCGGGGATGCGGCTCGAGCCACCTACCATGAGCACTTTGCCGATAGACGAGGCGGTCTTGCCGGCATCGGCGAGCGCGCGCTGGCATGGCCCCATCGTCCGCTCGACCAGATCGTGCGTGAGCTTGTCGAACTCGGCGCGTGTGACCTGCGTCTCGAAGTGGATCGGCTGCTTGTCCTTGGTGGCAAGGAACGGCAGGTTGATTGTCGTCTGCATGACGGCAGAGAGTTCCTTCTTCGCGTTTTCCGCCGCCTCACGCAAACGGCTCATCGCCGCCGGCTCGCCGTGCACATCCACGCCGCTTTCGCTCTTGAAGCGCCGCGCGAGCTCTTCGGTGAGGCGCGCGTCGAAGTCGTCGCCGCCCAGGTGGTTGTCACCTGCCGTGGCCAGGACCTCGATGACGCCGCTTTGGATGGAGAGGATGGAGACATCGAAGGTGCCGCCGCCCAGGTCGTAGACCATGACGGCCTTGTCTTCCTCCTTGTCCACGCCGTAGGCGAGCGCAGCTGCCGTCGGCTCGTTGACGATGCGCTGCACGTTGAGGCCGGCGATGACGCCGGCGTCCTTCGTGGCCTGACGCTGCGCGTCGGTGAAGTAGGCGGGCACGGTGATGACCGCGTCGGTGACGGGCTCGCCCAGGTACTTCTCGGCATCTCGCTTGAGCTTGTCCAAGATCATGGCAGAGATCTCTTGCGGGAGATACTTCTTGCGGTCGATCTGGATGGGGCGCGTCGAGCCCATCCGGCGCTTGATCGACACGATGGTGCGGTCGGGGTTCATCGCCTGCTGGCGACGGGCGACCTCGCCGACGAGGCGCTCCCCCTTCTTGCTGAACGCCACGACGGACGGCGTCGTGCGCGAGCCCTCGGCGTTGGGGATGACGACGGGCTTGTCGCCTTCCATCACCGCGACGCAGGAGTTGGTGGTGCCGAGGTCGATGCCGATGAGCTTACTCATGGAACTCCTTCACGAAATGGGCGATAAGTGCTGCAGACGTGGGCGTGCACAGCTCCCCTTCGAGCCTGGTGGCCTGCACTGGAATGCCGAAGCGCTCGAGGATGGCGGCAGTTGCGGGAGCGGGAATGTCGAGCACGCCGTGCGCGCATTCCACCGTGCCGCTGCCCACCTGCACGGGCGTGGCGGTGATCTTCTCCGGCGCGATGAGCTCGATGGCGGTGCAGATGCCGAGGATGGCGCGGCAGGTCATGGCCTCACCGACCTCGTGGAAGTGCGTCTCGGACACCTCGCAGCCGTGCACCTTGGCCTCCGCCTCGGCAAGGATCTGGTAGGCCTCCTTGGCCTCGGACTTTGCGAAGTCGCTTGCAACCGTCGTGTCGATGGCGGTGCAGACCTCGTCGAAGTTGTTGAGGTGCAGGTTCGCCGGGATGCTCTCGTCGTCGACGACGTAGGCGATGCGGGTCTTCTCGGGCTTGTCGAGCAGCTCGATGGTCCTGCCGAAAATCGCCTGGCGCGTTGCCGTGCGGGAGAGGTCGAAATGGAGTTCGTCTCGTGCCACTTTGCGGTCCTTCCTGTGGGAAACCGTGACATACAGTTGCCTTGATAATGCTGCATTTCGCGCCGCAATAAAAGCGCGATTTCCAAGTGTTTGGCTTTCGTCACGTAGCCGCCCTAAAAACGAGGGGCATGCACCCCATTTGAGCACATGCCCCTTGCCTTGAACGAGCCGCCAGAATCTAGCGGATGAAGATCGGAATCCCCGCGCTGACGCGGTTGTACAGCTCGACGATGTCGGAGTTGGCGAGCCTGACGCAGCCATGGCTGCCGGGCGAGCCCAGCTGGCCGGTGTTCGTCGTCCCGTGCAGGAAGATGCCGCCACCGCAGCTGACCGCCAGCGCGCGCAAGCCCAGCGGGTTGTTCGGCCCCGGCGGGATGCTCTCGGGCATATCCGCCGCCCACTCGCTGTGCGGGTTGTACCAGGTCGGCGAGGCGTCCTTGTACGAGAGCTTCCAGTCGCCCTTGGGCGTGGAGTACCCGGACTTGCCCGGCGTGCAGGGGTAGCTCTTCACCTCGCTGCCGTTCTCGTACAGGTGCACCCGGCATGCGTTCGTGTCGACGTAGATTGCCTGCCCCGGCGTCGTGACCTTGGGGTCTTCGGTATCGATCTCGCCCTTGACGGCGATAACCGCCGCGTTTTTCTCGCCCACGGCGAGGATCTCGTCTTGGATGGCGGCAACCGTCGCATCGACGTTGACCTTCTGGCCTTTCTCGGCGGCTGTTGCCTTGAGCGCGTTCGTAGCCTTGTCGTAGGTGTAGCCGGCGTCCTTCGGGTCCTTGTCGATGCCGCTCGCAATCTCGGTCACCTTGTCGGAGAGCTGGTCGGCCGACGGCACGCAGACTGTGATGACGTTGTAGGTCTCGGTCGTGCCGCCGAAGAGCTCCTTGACGCGGTCGATCCAACGCTCCCACATGGGCTTGTCGTACGGGGCAAAGGCCGCATCGACGGTCTTTTGGGTGTCGACCGTCCCGACATCGCGCAGGTCGATGGAGAAGCTGTCCGTGCCGAGCGTGAGCTTGACGTCTGCCACCAGCCCGCTTTCCATACGTGCCTTGATGGTGGAGGAAAGCTCGTCTGCCGTCATGCCCGACACGTCGGTGTTGCCGTCGAGCATCGTCTTGGTGGGGACCTTCTGGATGCGCTGCCCGTCGTCGTAGGCAAGCGCCGCGCAGCACCCGCCGACGATCGCGGCGAGCACGATCAGGACGACGAGCAGGACTTTCAAGCCCGTGTGCTTCTTCTTTTTCTTGGGCGCGTCTTGGACGTCCTCGGCAGCTTGCGCAGGCTCGCGCGCGGGGATGACCGGCACAACGGGAAGCTCGCCGGTGGGCGTGTCCTCGTCGTCGATGTCGTCGAGCCAGTTGCCCTGTGCCTCGATTCTCTCGAAATCATCTGCGTGCTCGGGAGCCGCCCCGTCAGCCGCATCGAGTTCTTCGGAGCTGAGCACAGTCGTTGCGTCGGCGCTCGCACCGCCCTCGAGAGCCGCCCCGTCCGCATGGCCCTCGTCCTTCGCAGAATCGACATCGCTCTCGGCGCCTTTGTCGTCTGCCTCCGGCACGGACACATCAGCCGCATCGGCGCGCACCTCGCGCCTCGCCGCCGCGTCTACATGCTCGTCGCTGGCGCCAGGCGTATCGCCTTCTAACGCCTCGCGCGCCTCGGGGCGTTCTGATGCTATGTCGTCGACGATGGCGCTGGCCGTCTGTGTGAGCTTCGTGTCCTCGTCGGCATCTCTGATGCCGTCGACGATCCGGTCCGCCTGCTCGTCGTAGCTTTCAACGAGGTCCCTCGGCTTCAGGATGCCCGTGAGCGCGGGTTCCTCGACCGCATCGGGGCCCTCGTCGATAGTGGTATCGGCGTCATGTACGCCGTTGTCTGAAACATCGTCTTTTGTCATCGAAAATCCCATCATGACAGTCCCGCATGCTCTGCATTTCTCGTTATCGATTGCGGGTTGCACTATCTTACCTTAGATTTGTTCAAATGTATCATCGTATCGGGCGAAGCACCCCGAGGGCATGCCCGCCGTGGTGCAAGCGTAACCAAAGGTCAGCAGCGAACGGAGTGTCAAGTGAAGATTGCCATCGTGACCGGCGCGTCGAGCGGCATGGGCCGCGAGTACGCGAAGCTCGCCGACGCGTCGGGAGACTACGGGGAGATTTGGCTCATCGCGCGCCGCGAGGAGCGCCTTGCCGCGCTCGCGGAAACGCTTGAGACGCCCGCACGAGTGCTCCCGCTCGACCTGACCCGAAGAAACGCCGCGCCCCTAGTGAAAGAGCAGCTCGAACAAAGCGCTGCCGGCGACGAGGCGTTCGAGGTCGGTCTGCTCGTCAACGCCGCAGGCTTTGGAAAGTTCGGCACCTTCGAGGACATGGGACTCGACGAGGTCGACGACATGATCGACCTGAACTGCCGTGCGCTCGTGGACCTGACGCAAACCGCCCTGCCCTTCATGCGCCGCGGCGCGCGCATCCTGGAGTTTGCCTCGAGCGCCGGGTTCCAGCCGCTGCCCGGCCTGAACGTCTACGCCGCGAGCAAGGCCTTCGTCATCTCGTACACGCGCGCGCTGCGCCGCGAGCTGCACGGGCGGGGCATTCGCATCACCGCCGTGTGCCCGATCTGGATCAAGACCGAGTTCGTCGAGGTTGCCCGTCGCACCGCGAACGGCCAGACCGTCAGACACCCCTGGCCGCAGCTTTCCCCGCGCCGCGTGGCGCGCTGGTCGACGCTCGTCAACAAGGCCAACTACCCCATCGCGACCTGCTCGGTGTTCGCGTTTCTGATGCGCATCGCCGGCAAGATCATTCCCTCCCCGCTCATCATGTGGATCTGGGCAGGGCTGCGCCGAATCTAGCACTTCAAAAAGACGCACGAGATGAAGTATTATCAGGCGTCATGGAGAATGACACGCAACAGCAGGACAACTACATACTCGACGGGCTCAAGGCGGCATGGCCGATCATGGCGGGTTATGTCGTGCTCGGGCTGCCGTGCGGCCTGCTGTGCCAGCAGGCGGGCATGAACTGGGCCATGTGCCTGATCATGTCCACCCTGTTCTACTCGGGCGCGGGCCAGTACATGATTCCCAACATGTGGCTCGCCGGAAACCCCCTGCTCTCCATCATCTTGAGCGTCACGCTCGTCAACACCCGACAGATGCTCTACGGCGCATCGCTATCGCGCTTCTGCGAGAACGTGAGCAGGCCGCTCACGTTCCTGTTCGGCGCCACGGTCACCGACGAGAGCTTCGGCGTGAACCTCGCGCAGTTCGAGAACAAGAACTGGGACGTCAAACGCGCCACCGTCGTCAACCTGTGCAGCCAGGCGTCGTGGACCGCCTCGACCGTGGCAGGCGCCCTCATCGGCATGCTCGTCTCGTTTCCGACGGCCATCGCTTCGTTTGCCATGACGTCCATCTTCATCTGTCTGCTGTGCATGCAGAAGGTGAACGCCACGAACCTCATCACGATCTTCACCGCCGCGGCTGGCGTCTTTCTGTGCAAGTGCATCGGCCTTTCCGGCCCGGCGATCCTCATCGGCGCTCTGCTCGGCGTGGCATGCGGCTACGCGTATGGCAGGCGCCACCCCAAGGTTGCCGGCGGCAAAGGGGGCAACTGATGGATTGGACGAGCTTCTTCATCGTCTTTCTCGCCTGTGCAATCACCATGCTCATCTGCCGCGTGGTACCCGTCTTTGCCCTGAAGGGACGTGAGCTTCCCGCCAATGCGGTACGCGCGCTCAACCTCATCCCGCCTGCGGCATTCGCCGCCCTCATAGCCAACGACTTGCTCAGCCCCACCGTGTTCGCTAACGGCCCCTGGCCGGCGCTCATCCCCTTCATTGCCGCCGCCCTCGTGCTCGTCGTCGGCTACAAGACCAAGTCGCTCGTCTGGTGCATCGTCGTCGGCGTCGGCTCCTACGCGCTGCTCACCTTCATCTAGCGATACGCGCACAACCTACCCACGCTCCCGCACGCATCTCAACGCAGGTGCTCTCTCGCGCTGCGCTGCCAGATCGCATTCGTGTCTTGACTTATTGTCACCCTATATCTATTTTATGGTGACAATTATCCCGAGTCGACTGGAGCACCGATGGAACACGCCCAAACCCGTATTTCAACCAAGAGCATCGCTACCTGCGCATTGTGCGTCGCGCTCCTCGTCGTCTCGTGCTTTTTCACCATCCCCGTAGGCCCCATCCCCTTCACGCTGCAGACCGCGGTCGTCATCCTCATCGCCTTGCTGATGACCCCCAAGCAGGCCGCCGTCACGACGGGCGTCTACCTGCTCATGGGCGCTGCGGGGCTGCCCGTGTTCTCGGGCATGACCGGCGGCATCATCCGCGCGAGCTCGGGTTTTTTGTTCAGCTACCTCATCGGGACGGTCATCGCCTCCGCTGTGCGCCTGCAGCTGGAAAAGCGCGGCGTGAAGCAGATTGTCTGCGACGTGGTCACCGCGGTGCTGGTCATCTCCATCTCGGATGTCTTGGGGTGGCTGTGGATGATGTTCTTCACGCAGACCGGCCCGCTTGCCGCCTTCCTCATGGCAGATGCTCCCTTCATCGCGATCGACTGCTGCAAGGGAGCTGTGGCGATCGTCGTCGCCACAGCCGTGCGAAAGGCGCTCAAAACCGCGTAGAATTGTGCCTGTAGATCAGACGCCCGCACGCAGGGCGTCACTCGAGAGAGGCACGTCATGGTTTTCTTTTTCACGGGGACGGGCAACAGCCTGTATGCGGCACGGCGTATTGCGCAGGCCACACACGATCAAGCGGAAAGCATCGCACAGCTTATGCGCGAGGGAGCGCAGACGTTTGAGGCCGACGCCATCGGAATCGTGTGCCCCGTCTACGGCCATGACCTCCCGCCCCTGGTCAAGCGCTTCTTGCGCACCATGACCTTTCAGACGGACTACCTCTACCTCGTGCTGACATACGGCAACCGGCACGGTGGCGCCACCGAGGTCGCGAGACGCTTCCTCGACGGGCTTGGGCTCGAGGCCGCCTACACCAACGACGTGCTCATGGTCGACAACTGGCTGCCCGGCTTTGACATCGCGCAGCAGCTCACGCTCGACAAGCACATCGACGAGCAGCTCAACGGCATCTGCGCCGACCTCACGGCACGACGCCGCTACCTCAAGCCCGCCACCGAGCAGGACCTGCGCGTCTACCGCGAAGGACTGGAGAAACACGGCGACATCTTCGAGAACCCGCAGTTCCTAAACAGCATGCTGCAGATCACCGACGCGTGCACGGGCTGCGGCATCTGCGCGAGCGTGTGCCCGGTCGACTGCATCGAGCTCATGCATGAGGAAACCGGGGCGCGAGCGGTGCGCCCGGCACACGACGAGCCGGTGTGTACGGCCTGTCTTGCCTGCATCAACGCCTGCCCCGCCAAGGCCATCCGCATGCCGATGGGCGAGAAGAACCCCGACGCGCGCTTTCGCAACGAGCACGTGACGCTCGCCGACCTCATCGCAGCTAACGGCAGCCTGTAGCAGGCTGCTCGACTATTGGCAGATCTCGACCCAAGTTCGAGCGTGTACAATGACCACCATGAATACGACGACAAAAGACAGGGTGCTGCAGCGCCTCGAGGCGCACAAGGGAAGCTTCGTCTCCGGAGGTAAGCTCGCCTCCGATCTGGGTGTGACCCGCAACTCCATCTGGAAGGCCATTCGCGCGCTCCAGGCAGAGGGCTACGACATCGAGAGCGTGACCGGGAGAGGGTACCGCCTCAGCGCCGCATCGACCATTCTTTCCGCGGCGAGCATCCAGCACTACGTGACCGACCACCGCATCGTCGTCGAGTACCACGACTCCATCGACTCGACCAACACGCGCTGCAAGCTGCTCGCCGAGCACGGTGCGCCGGAGGGCACGTTCGTCGTCGCCAACTGCCAGACCGCGGGGCGCGGACGCCAGGGGCGCCCGTTCTACTCGCCCAAGGGGGCGGGCATCTACTTCTCGCTGCTGCTCAGGCCGACGTTCGAGCTCGAGGACGTGTCGCTTCTCACCACATACGCCGCTTGCGTGACAGCACGCGCCATCGAGGAGATCTTCGGGCTCCAGACCCAGATCAAGTGGGTAAACGACATCTTCTGCAATGGTCACAAGGTATGCGGGATCTTGACCGAGGCCCAGTTCAGCGCAGAGTCGCATGCGGTCACCTATGTAGTCGTGGGCATCGGGGTAAACGTCGCGCGACCCAAAGGCGGCTATCCCGAGCAAATCGCGCACGTCGCACAGGCGCTCACCTCCGGCGACGAGGGCGCCGAGGACAAGCGTGCCCAGCTGGCCGCCCGTGTCGCGGACCTGTTCATGCAAGACTACGATCGGGTGCCGGACAAGCCGTTTTTGGAGTACTACCGCGCTCATTCGCTGCTGGACGGGAAGACCGTCACCGTCTATGCGGGAGCAGATTCGTTCGAGGCCACCGTCATCGGCGTGAACGACGACCTGACGCTCAAGGTGCGTCTCGAAAACGGAACAACGAAGGATCTCGCCCACGGAGAGGTCCATATCCCGTCGAGCCAGCTGTAGCCCATGACGAAAGACCAGAAAACAGCGCTGTTCGTGGCCATGGTCACCTCGTTCATGGCCCCGTTCATGTCTTCGGCACTCAACCTGTCCATCACCGACATCAGCACCGAGTTCAATGCCCCGGCAGGGATCTCGACCTGGGTCGTGAACGCCTACACACTTTCCACCGCGGCGTTTTCCGCCTGCATGGGAAGCCTTGCCGACCTGCGCGGCAGGCGCCAGATGATTCTCGTGGGCTGCGTCGCCTTTGCCGCCACGAGCGCCCTGTGCGCGCTGTCCACCAACATCTACCTGCTCGTCGCCTTCCGCTTCCTGACGGGCGTCTCTGCCGCGGTCGTTCTGGCAGCAAACATCCCGCTCATGCTCTTGCACTTTGCACCGCAGGTCAAAGGCCGCATGCTCGGCATTTCCGTGAGCTCGGTCTTCGTGGGACTCGCCTTGGGCCCGACGCTCGGCGGCGTGCTCAACGACACTTTGGGCTGGCGTGCGATCTTTGTCCTCGGCATCGTGCTGAGCATGCTCGCCTTCGTGTTTTGCCTGCGGTTGAAAGACGACTCGAAAGAGGCGCCTGAAAGCTTCGACCATCGCGGCAACACGTTCTACGTAATCGCGATCATGCTGCTCATGCTGGGGCTCACCGAACTCACGAACCAGCAGTGGGGCCCGTTCGTGCTTTGCGCGGGCGTGCTCGTGCTCGTCGTGTTCGTCGTGTTCGAATGGCGCTGCGAGCGCCCGATGCTC
>JBJEHP010000157.1:0-2455 GCA_051876145.1 Coriobacteriales bacterium
AAGGCGGCCGAGCAGGCCCGCCCGGCCGACCCGGCCGCGCCGCAGACGCCCGAGAACAGCGCATTTTGCGCAGCCGTCACCTCATGTGGACAAAGAAGGGGAGGGGCCTTTTCGGGAACACCCGAAAGACCCCTCCCCAGTGGCTTGCCGCGCGATGCGGCGAAATCCGTTCTCGCCTTACAGCTCGGAATAGAGCTCCTTGAGCTTGGTGAGGTGCTTGTAGCGCTCGAGCGCCGCCTGCTCGTTGCGCTCGAACAGCTCGTCGGCGCGCTCGGGGAACTCGCGCGTCAGGCGGCTGTAGCGCGCCTCGTTCACGAGGAAGTCATGGTAGCCGCCGGCCGGTTCCTTGGAATCCAGCATGAACTTCTTGCCTGGCTCGGCGTCGGGATTGAAGCGGAAGAGGTTCCAGTACCCGCACTCGACAGCGCGCTTCATCTCGAGCTGGCAGTTGGCCATGCCGCCCTTGATGGAGTGCATCTCGCAGGGGCTGTAGCCGATGATGAGCGACGGGCCGTGGTAGGCCTCCGCCTCGGTGATCGCCTTGATGGTCTGCGGCATCTTGGCGCCCATGGCGACCTGCGCCACGTACACGTAGCCGTAGCTCATCGCTATCTCGGCGAGGCTCTTCTTCTTGATCTCCTTGCCTGCTGCCGCGAACTGCGCGACCTGACCGATGTTGGAGGCCTTGGAGGCCTGACCGCCCGTATTGGAGTAGACCTCGGTGTCGAAGACGAAGACGTTCACGTCCTCGCCGGATGCGAGTACGTGGTCGAGACCGCCGAAGCCGATGTCGTAGGCCCAGCCGTCGCCGCCGAAGATCCAGAACGACTTTTTCGTGAGGAACTTGCGGTTCTCGAGGATGGCCGCCGCGAGCGGGTTATCCGAAATCTTCTCGAGCTGCTCGACGTAGGCGGCTGCCGTCGTCTTGCTCTCGTCGGCGTCGTCGAGCGCTGCAAGCCAGGCCTGCGCCGCCGCGCGCAGCTCGTCGGAGGCGTCTCCAGTCTCGATGAGAGCCTCGGTATCGGTCTTGACCTTGGCACGCACGGCTTCGTGGCCGAGCATCATGCCCAGACCGTGCTCGGCGTTGTCCTCGAACAGCGAGTTGTTCCACGCCGGGCCATGACCCTGCGCGTTGGTCGTGTACGGCGCCGTGCCGGCGGGGTTGCCCCAGATCGAGGAGCAGCCGGTCGCGTTGGCGATGAACATGCGGTCGCCGAACAGCTGGGTGACGAGGCGCGCGTAGCTCGTCTCGGCGCAGCCTGCGCACGAGCCGGAGAACTCGAGGAGCGGCTTGGCAAACTGGCTGCTCTTGACGTTGTTGCCGACGAGCGCGGTCTTCTCGCTCACCTTGGACTCGCAGTAGTCGAAGACCTTCTGCTGCTCGAGCTCGCCTTCGGTGGGCACCATCTCGAGCGCATGAGTGGGGCACTGCTTGACGCAGACGGCGCAGCCCATGCAGTCGAGCGGGCTCACGACGATGCCGTACTTGGTCGCGGCGTCCTTGCCGGCGATGATGTCGATCGTGCGCATCGCCTCGGGTGCTGCGGCAGCCTCCTCGTCGGTGAGGGCGAAGGGGCGGATCGTCGCGTGCGGGCACACGTAGGAGCAGCTGTTGCACTGGATGCACTTCGTCTCGTCCCAGTGCGGCACCATGACGGCCACGCCGCGTTTCTCGTAGGCGGAGGCGCCAAGCTCCCACTGGCCGTCGACGTGGTCCATGAAGGCCGACACGGGCAGGCTGTCGCCGTCCATGCGGTTGACGGGCTCCATGACCTCGCGGATCTGCTTGACGAGCTTATCGGGGCCCTCGAGCGTCTCGGGAGTGGTCTCGTCGCTGGCATCTGCCCAGCTCGCGGGCACGTCGATCTTGACGAAGGCGGTGGCGCCGGCGTCGATCGCCTTGTGGTTGGCGTCGACGACGTCCTGGCCCTTCTTCAGGTAGGAGTGCGTCGCCGCGTCCTTCATGTAGCCGATCGCCTCTTCCTGGGGCAGGACCTTTGCCAGCGTGAAGAACGCCGACTGCAGAATCGTGTTGGTGCGCTTGCCCATGCCCACCTTAACGGCCAGGTCGATGGCGTTGATGGTGTAGAGCTGGATGTCGTTTTGCGCGATGTAACGCTTGGCGGCGGCGCTCAGATGGTGCTCGAGCTCGCCGAAATCCCACTGGCAGTTGATCATGAGCACGCCGTGCGGCTTGACGTCGCGCACGATCGGGAAGTCCTTCGTGATGTAGGACGGGTTATGGCAGGCAACGAAGTCGGCCTTGTTGATGTAGTAGGGGCTGCGGATGGGCGAGTCGCCAAACCGCAAGTGGCTGATGGTCACGCCGCCGGTCTTCTTCGAGTCGTATTGGAAGTAGGCCTGCACGTACTTGTCGGTGTGGTCGCCGATGATCTTGATGGAGTTCTTGTTTGCGCCGACGGTGCCGTCGCCGCCCAGACCCCAGAACTTGCAC
>JBJEHP010000158.1:0-9175 GCA_051876145.1 Coriobacteriales bacterium
CTGCCTTCCCTGATGAGCACGCCAAACTACTTTGGCCACAGCACGATCTGCGCCGAGGAGGAGAAGTTCGCGTCTTGGGCGGTCAACGGACTGTTCTCGTACCGCGATTACGACCTCGCGCATTGCAAGTATTGGCTCATGTGGTCTTCTGACCCCATCGCCTCCAACCGCCAGCAGCCCAACGCCATCAACCGCTGGGGGCAGGTGATGGACGATGCGCACATCGTCGTCATCGACCCGCGCTTCTCGGCGACGGCGGCAAAGGCGGACCTGTGGGTTCCCATCATCCCGGGTACCGACGGTGCGCTCGCCGTCGCGATTGCACACGAGATCTTGGTGTCCGGCAAGTGGAACAAGGACTTTGTCGGTGATTTCAAGGACGGCATCTGGAATTACGACGAGTCGGGCTACTACGACAAGAACGTCAATCTGTTCAAGAAGGGCGAGGAGGTCGACGAGGAGCGCTTCGAGTACCGCAATGGGTACGGCCTCGTGCGCTGGTGGAACCTCGAGCTCAAGGACAGGGATGCCGCGTGGGCGGAGCCTATCTGCGGGATAGCTGCCGCCGACATCAAAAAGATTGCCGCCGACTTTGCCAAATACGGGCAAAGCGCCTGCTCCTGGGTGTCGCCGGGCACGACCAACCAGGTCCGTGGCGTGTACGGCGCCATGGCTGCCGAGGCCCTGAACGGTCTCGTCGGCTCATTCGAGCACGAGGGCGGCTCGCAGCACCCCGCAAGCGTGAGCGTCGGCCCATTCCCCGACCATCGTCCCTACCGCGACAAGCTTGCCAAGACCTACGAGAAAAAGCCGCAGTGCGACGGCCGCCACACGAAGGAGTTCCTCGCATCCAAAGAGGGCGGCGTCGACAACCAGGTGCTCACCAACCGCATCGCGGACGTTATCCTTGACGAGGACCCCTACGAAATCAAGATGCTCATCACCAAGTACTGCAACTTCGCCTACTCGGCCATGGGCTGCCAACGCTGGGAGCAGGCGATGGCAAAGGTGCCCTTCTACGTGTGCATCACCATGAACCCGAGCGAGTCGGCGCAGTTCGCGGACATCGTCCTGCCGCCGAAGCACCACATGTTCGAGAACTGGGGCTACGTCAAGAACTACCAGGACATGATCACGTACGTGAGCATCGAGCAACCGGTCATAGACCCCGTCTGGCCCGACACCAAGACCGACGAGACCGAAATGGCGTGGTGCATCGCCGAAAAGCTCGCGGAGAAGGGCTTCGACGAGGTCTACAAGTACTTCTCGACGGCGTTCGTCGACCCCGAGACGGGCAACCAGCCCACCGACGAGAAGAGCTTCTCCGAAATCGTGACGAAGATCCGCACGGCTCCCTGCTGGAACGGCGCCAACGCGAGCAAGGGACAGGGCGACGACCTGGGCTCTTGGCGCAACTTCTGCAGCAAGGGCGTGTTCAACAGCAACGCGGCAAAATACAAGAAGGACTGGGGCAAGTTCGGCACCAAGACGGGCAAGTACGAGTTTTACAGCGAGACGCTCAAGGCGGTCCTCGAGAAGGAAGCGTGGTCGTACACCACCACGGTCGACGGCCTGATGGAGACGTACAACTACCAGGCCCGCGGCGGTCTTGCGTTTGTCCCGCACTACGAAGAGCCAGTCCGCCATGGCGACCCGGAGGAATACCCCTACATCTTCACCCAGAACCGCTCGCGCCTCAACCGCGAGGGGAGGTCTGCGAACCTCCCGCTGTATCAGGAGTTCAAGGACGTCGACCCCGGCGACGTGCCGTGGGACGACGTGCTGAAGATCAACCCCCAGGATATGGAGAAGCTCGGCTTGAAAGACGGCGACACGATCAAGGTCACCTCCGTGCAGGGCTCCAATACCGTCCATGCCAAGGGCTGGGAAGGCACGCGCCCGGGCGTTGTGATGAAGACCTACGGCCAAGGGCACTGGGCGTTCGGGCACGTCGCTGCCGCAGATTACGCACAGGCAAAGCCGCGAGGCGGTAACAACAACGAGCTCATTCCCGCAGATTACGATCACTTGAGCGGGCAGGCTGCGTTCCACGGTGGCCTTACGCGCGTGAAGATCGAGAAGGTGAGCGAATAATGCGCTATTCGATGATCATCAACCTGCACGATTGCGTGGGGTGCGGCTGCTGCGACATCGCCTGCGCGCAGGAGAATCAAGTTCCGGTCGGCGTGCACCTCGGCTACCACCAAAACGAGATGAGCGGGACATTCCCGAAGGTCTCGTACACGTACCGTCCCGTCATGTGCAACCACTGCGCCAATGCGGCCTGCGTCAAGGCATGCCCGACGGCGGCGATGCACAAAGACGTCAACGGGCTCACCGTTGTCGACGTCGCCGCATGCACGCAGTGCGGGCGCTGCGCCAAAGCGTGCCCGTACGGGGCGATTACCCCGGCTCCTGCCGAGACGGCGGCAGGCCAAATCGGCGCCGTGCCCCAGTTGCTGCAGGGCACGGCAAGCGGAACGGATCTGCAGGCGGCTGCAAAGAAGGACTACCCGCTGCACGACAACGCGCTCGATGCCTACAACCTGCCCATCACGGCTGCGGGCGGGCCACTCAAGTGCCAGATGTGCCGCCACCTGGTAGACAACGGCGACGTGCCGCGCTGCGTCGAGGCCTGTCCCGCGGGCGCCAGGATCTTCGGCGACATGGACGACATCTACAGCGACGTCTACAAGCTCAGGCAGGAATACGAGGCGTCGGTGCTGCTGCCCGACGAGGGGACCCTTCCCGGCGTCTACTACATCCGTGAGTTCAAGAAGACGTGGTAAGGCAGATGGGACTTCCTTCGGCAGCGTTGTTGAGCGCTCTTTCCAAGGCGTATTCCTACCCGAGCGAGGGCATCGAGGAGACGATGGAGGGGCTTGAGGCACTTTCGGTAGAGGACTGTGGCGCGTGCTCCGATGACGTGCGGCAGATTGTCGATACAGGCAAGGCGTTTGCGACGCGAACCGACGAGCAGCTTGCCTACACGAGGCTGTTCATCGGCTCGTTCAAGATGGAAGCGCCACCCTATGCTTCCTACTATCTGGATGGCGAACATCTCATCGCGGGCAAGACGGCTGCGGAGGTGCGCGGCGTCTACCGGCAGTTCGGTATCGAGCTTTCCGCCGACGAGAAGGCGCCGGCAGACCATATCCGCTACCTGCTCGCGTTTCTCGCCCTCATGGCGCGACGCTGGGAAGAGACGGGCGCGGAGGCGTTTTCCGAGGCATATGGAGACTTTCGCGACGCGTACGTGCGGCCGTGGATCCGCAGCTTCGAGGGGCTCGTGGACACGCACGCCGAAGACGAGTACTACAAGAGGCTTGTTGCGCTCACCGTCAAGGTGGTGGAGCAGTGAGCAGCTTGGTGGATGAAAGGACGCGCGGAGATAGGGCAGTGAAAGCTGGGGAGACTGCGATGACGGCAAAGATGAGGGGGCGGCTCATCCTCGACGCCGTGCTGTGCGCGCTGCTCGTCTTCGTGATGCTGCGCCCGCTCACGGGGCGGGTCGCGCACGAGATTGCCGGCGCGCTGCTGCTCGCGGGCATGATTGCGCATGTGGTAAACGGTTGGGGCGCTGCCACGAGGACCGCGCGGCGCGCGAGGGAAGCGACGAGGCCACAACGGGCGCAGGGGCTGCTCGCGGTGATGGTCGTGCTGGGCGCTGCTGGTATCGCGCTGCTACTGAGCGCACTCGTGATCAGTCGCCTGCTGATGGGGGCGGGGTCGCACCTTTCCGATGTGAACGTGGGGCATCTGTGGTCGCGCATCCACATAGTGAGCGCCTACGTGCTGTGCATCGCGGTGCTTGCGCATCTCGTGCTCTACTGGACGAAGGCCATCGGGGCGCTGCGGGGTAACCTCGCAGAGGCGGCGTTCAAGCCGGTTCCGCGGATACTCTGGTACGCGTTTGCCGTGGCCGGCGTGGTACTTGTCGTGCTTGGCATCTCGGCGCTCGATGGGTACGAGGCCTATCAGGAGTCGCTCGATGCTGCGCTTTCCGAGCAGGTAGTGGAGCAGGATGCGTCGAGTGGGGGAGCGGATGCTGGCGATGGGGTGGATGCAGCGCGTTCGTCGGATGACGGGCTAGGAGTGGTCTCCCTGAGCGGCGAAGGCGCGAGCGATGCGGATAGCAATACGGCGCTCGATGCGCAGATGGGGAAGGCAAACGAGCCAGTGGAGAGTGACTCGGCGACGTATCCGCCCGGGCATCCGTCCGTTCCCGCGGCATCCGACGGGAAGTGCTCCGTCTGCCATTCGTAGTGCGGACGGCAGATGGCTGGCGTGCCATCCAGCCCTGGCACTGCCAACGTTTTCTGCCAGAAACCAGCCCCGCGTCACCCAAGGTTGGCACTGCCAACGATTAGTGGCGGAATCGGGCGCCACACCACTCAGGATTGGCACTGCCAGGGATTAGTGGCGTTTGCCATCCAGTTTTGGCACTGCCAATGTTTCCTGCCAGAAACCGGCCCCTCGCCACCCAGTTCTGGCACTGCCAATGTTTCCTGGCATCCATGGCCACCTCGCCACCCAGCCCTGGCACTGCCAACAATTCCTGGCACCCAGCTTGCCCTCGCCGCCCGTCTAGTTCTCGGCGCACGCCGCGTCGACATTTCCGCAGGTAAAGCCCCCCCATACCAAGAGTACTAGGACCCTCCTATGCCCTAAAAGCTCAGTCCGAGATGATGAGTTCATGCTGTTATCTGGTGGCGTGACAATAGGCCAATGAGCAGACTCCGAACTGTCTTCAGTCACGTGGAACGAGGACTGGTGATGAGCACGCGATCCGGACGCGTGCGACACCATCGGGCCGACATTTCACTTGAGAAGAGAGCTTCCTTATGGGAAAGGAAGAGAGGAGCAACAATGAGCAATTGGAAATGGCAGGAAGGCGACTACACCGTTGTCCGCACATGCGCTTGGTCGCCTCCGGGAGAGCATCCCGTTGGATGGGGCCTGAAGCTCTACATCAAGGATGGGAAACTGCACCATGTAGAAGGCGATGAGAGCAACCCGATTACACAGGGACGCGTCTCGATCAAGTTCCTCGAACTGCCTGCCTACAACAACAGCCCCGAGCGCATCATTTACCCGATGAAGCGCGATCCGAAGTATCGTGGCGACAACAGCAAGTGGGAGCGCATCAGCTGGGACGAGGCGTACGACATCATCGTCAAGAAGACCCGTCAGGTGCAGAAGGACTACGGCCCCGAATCCATCATGACCTTCATCGGAACCGGCCGCGACCTGTGGCACACGGTCCCGAAGATCACGTTCTCGGCGTTCGAGTCCCCGAACTTCAACTACCCGCATAACGGCTGGTCTTGCTATGGCCCGCGTTCGTCCATCTGCGTGTACGTGCTCGGCGCCGGTTACCCCGAGCTCGACTTTGCCACCGAGTTCCCGGAGAAGCGCTACGACGACCCCAACTACGTCTTGCCGAAGGTGTCTCTGATTGTCGGCAAGAACCCGCTCGTCTCCAACCCCGACGGCCTGTTCGGCCATGCGCTGGTCGACATGCTCAAGCGTGTCATGGAAATGATCGTGGTCGATCCGCGTGCGACTTGGCTCGCTACCCGCGCCAAGTACTTCCTCCAGATCCGCCCGGGTACTGACTGCGCTTTGTACCTCGCGATGTGCAACGTCATCATCAGCGAGGATCTGTACGACCATGAGTTCTGCGAGAACTGGGTCTACGGCTTCAACGAGTTCGCCGAGCGCTGCAAGGAGTACACGCCCGAGCGCGCCGCTGCTATCACCGGCGTGGATGCCGATCTGATTGCCGAAGCCGCACGCTACTGGGCAACCCAGAAGCCCGGCTCCATGACCTGGGGCTTGGCCATCGACCAGAAGTGCAACGGCATCCAGACCGCCCACGCGGTGCTGCTGCTCTGCGCTATCGTCGGCAACCTCGACGTCCCCGGTGGCGTCCTGCTCGGTGGTGGCGACCGCGAGGCACCTACCTCTTGGTGGGGCTGGGACGAGCTCGACGACGAGATCAAGGCAAAGCGCATCGGCGCATCCGAGTACCCCGCAGTCGCGACTGCATGCTCGACGACGCAGCCTGACCTCGCGATGGATGCTATCGCAACGGACAAGCCGTACCCGATCAAGATGACCTTCACGATGAGCTCGAACCCGATTGCGTGCCCGTCTGCGCAGCCGCAGTGGGTCTCGAAGGTCATGCAGCGCCCCGACCTCAACGTCTTCGCGGATATCGTCATGACGCCTTCTGCGGCATCCTACGGCGACTTGTTCCTCCCCGTCGCCTCGACGGGCGAGAAAGACGGCCTCGTCGCCACGCATTACGGCGCGCTGACGCTCTTCGTGGCGGCATGCGTCAAGGGCGTCCAGGTTGGCGAATGCAAGTCCGATGACGAGATCATGCTCGACCTCGGCTGGCGCCTGAACCCGTCCAAGTTCCCCTGGAAGTCGCTGCACGAGTTCCTCACCTGGGAGCTCAACGGCTACGGCATCGAGGGTACCTGGGAAGAGCTCCGCGATTCCGAGACCGGCTTCGTCACGCCCGACTATGAGTTCGAGAAGTACGAGTACGGCCTGCAGACCTGGAACGGCGAGCCTGGCTTCGGTACGCCCTCCGGCATGGTCGAAGCATGGTGCCAGCGCTTCCAGGACTGGGGCGACGATGCGATGCCATACTACGAAGAGCCGCCTTACAGCCCCGTCTCGACGCCCGATCTGGCACAGAAGTACCCGTTCGTTCTCACGACCGGTGCCCGCTCGTGGTCGTACTTCCACTCCGAGCAGCGTCACATCAAGAACCTCCGCGACCTCGATCCTTGGCCGACGGTGCAGATGAACCCTGCGGATGCCGAGCGCCTCGGCCTGAAAGACGGCCAGTGGGTGTGGGTCGAGAACATGTTCGGCAAGACCCGCGAGCAGCTCAAGGTGACGCCGATCGTCAAAGAGGGCGTCCTGATGGCCAAGCACGGCTGGTGGTACCCGGAGAAGGGTCCGGACGACGAGGGACATGGTCCGTTTGGCGTGTTCGACTCCAACATCAACAACCTGATTCCGCACGACAGGTTCGGCAAGCTCGGCTTTGGCACTCCGTTCAAGTGCATGATCGCGAATGTGTACGCGGCAGACGGCGGCCCCGATTTCGAGGCTGGCTGGCCGGACCAGGAGCACACGTACCTGAAGTACAACGACTTCAAGTCGGAGCTGGCTCCGTCTGAAGACTACTACGACACCATCAACGACTAGAGAGGGGTGACAGAAGATGGCTGATATCAAACAAGAAGGCATGCTCATCGATTACGGTTATTGCACGGGCTGCCATTCCTGCGAGGTGAGCTGCAAGCAACGTTTCGGGCTTGACAGCGATCGCTGGGGCATCAAGATCCACGAGCATGGGCCCTGGAAGAACGATGATGGGAGCTGGGAGTACAACTTCATCCCCGCGCCTACCGAGACCTGCGACCTGTGCGCCGACAGACGCGCGGAGGGCAAGAAGCCCCTGTGCCAGCTGCACTGCCAGTCGCTCGTCATCGAAGTTGGCCCTCTCGAGGAGCTCGTCAAGAAGATGGGCGACCACGAGAAGCAGGTTCTCTTCAATTTCACGTCGGCCGAGAAGAAGGCCAAGCCCCTTTTCTAGGCAACTGCGTCAGGCCCTGAGGGCTGAGATTTGCAGTGGGCGGTAATCGTTGACATTTCGCCGCCCACCGCAGTCAACAAAAGAATGCGAGGAGACGAAAATGAGCAGAGTAGTGTTAGTGAACGAGCGCAAGCGCGTGCGCTTCAACATCGAGGCCGACGACGGGACAGTCGTGTTCAAGGGCTCGATGTGCGCGAAGAAAGACGATGCGGAACGCCGCGCGAAGAGCATCATGGGCTATGGGGACGAGCTCCCCGAGCACCTGCAGATCATGAAGGGCCCAGACGGCAAGTTCGCGGTTCGCGGTGAGGACCACAGGTCCCGCGAGGGCGAGAAGGGGCGCATCGGAGATGCCGTCCCGCTGGGCTTCGGAGCAGAGCAGTTCGAGACTGAGGCGGAGGCCGAAGAGCTTCGCCAGAAGATCATCAAGGCGCTCGATGGCGCCGAGTATGCGGACGAGACTGCATAAGACGCAGGCGCCAATGCCAGCTCACTTCAAGAGGCGCTGCGTTCGAGAGCATTCGAGCGCGGCGCCTCACGTTTCAAATGCACCCCTGCGCCTTGCAGGGACTGATTGGATCAAATGAGAGAGGAGAATCGACATGTGCTTTAGGCCAAGTCAGGCAGATATCGATGCCGAAGCAGCAAAGGGTCCCCGCACGAAGACATGCGAGAAATGCGGAAATGTCGACAAGCTCACCGAGAAGGTCTGCACCAAGTGCGGAAACAAATATCCGCCGATGAAGATCAGTCACCCCAAAGGCCCGGCGGGCCCGCATGCTCCCGCTCCTGGAGCGCCCGCGGCACCAGGTGCTCCGAAGGCACCGGGTGCGTAGACGCTGTTCCTTTTGGAAAGCTACCGCTTCAAATTGGCGGCACTAGACCCGATAACCGAGAGATGCCGAGAGGAGTTCACATGTCGAGAGGCAAATTCAGAATAGGCTGCTATGGAGACAACCGACGCTTCCGTGTCGACCTCGAAGACGATGCGGGGACGGTTCTCCTCACGAGCCAGTATCGCGAGCAAAAGCCCATGTGCTTGAACGAGATTACCTGGATGAGAGCCGTTGGGGCCAAGCGAGCGAATTATCTGCTGGGGGAGTCTCAGCGCGGCAAGCTGATGTTTCAGCTCGTGGCAAACGACGGGCACCTTCTCGGGCAGAGCCCGGATTTCGAGACTGAGCAAGAGCGCGAACAGAGCATTCAGCTGCTGATGTCCATTGCAAGGGATGCAGAGACCCTAGACGAAGCGCCTGTCGAGGAGAACAGGGAGCACTACCACCGGATTCTCCACGAGCACGCCCTCGAGGTCGAGGGGAGGAAAGAAGCCACCAAGTCTGCGGATTGCAGGTAAGGCGAGCATGGTTGCTTAGTCGGATGCTCGGCTGCGGATTGCAAAGGACAAATGTGGGCCGTGAATGAGTATCTGTCCCTCGCGTTCGTTTCAATAGTGGAATAATCAATAATGATTATCTCGATTGCAGCGAATACGGGGGGATTGTCAGGCGATGAATGCGCGGGTCGATGCTTCTTCGGATGGAATGCAGGTCAACA
>JBJEHP010000159.1:0-2432 GCA_051876145.1 Coriobacteriales bacterium
TTGGTTGGTCGCGCTTGGGGTGTTCTGAAAGCACGTTCGGGCACTGTGCGATGCCTGAACCGGCACCAACTAAGGAGTTCGCATGATCTATCTGTCCCAGATGCTGGGCAAGCCCGTCGTCGACCTCGATGGTGAGAGGATCGGCAAGGTCAACGACCTCGGCATCGCCACGGGCGAGGTGTTCCCGCGCGTGACCGCCCTCGCGATCGAGGGCCCTGGCAAGACGCCGCTCATGATTTCCTGGCGCAAGTACGTCGACTCGTTTGACGACGACGAGGTGCGCCTCAAGGTAGTCGCAACCGACATCCGCTTCTCGTACCTGCAGCCCGACGAGGTGCTCATCGCGCGCGACCTGCTTAACAAGCAGATCGTCGACACGCGCGGCATGCGCGTCGTCCGCGTCAACGACCTGAAGCTGAGCGACACAAGCTCCTCCCAGCTGCGCCTGCTTGGCGCCGAGGTGGGCGTGCGCGGCCTGCTGCGCTCGCTCTCGCCCAGGCTCGAGCGCATCGTGCTCAAGATCTCTCGCGCGCTCGGCCGCCCCATCCCCGAGAAGATCATCGCGTGGAACTACATGGACCTGCTCGACAGGGACCTTTCCAACGTGAAGCTCTCCGTCTCTCACAAGACGCTCGACGACATGCACCCCGCGGACATCGCGGACATCCTGGAGCGGCTCGACCCGCGCCTGCGCGGCCAGGTGTTTGCCCAGCTTGATGACGAGCAGGCAAGCGAGACCATGGCCGAGTTCGATGACGACGCGATGGCCGCCGAGATCATGGGCGACATGGAGGAGAAGGACGCGTCGCGCATGCTGTCCGAGATGGACCCCGACGACGCCGCCGAGCTCGTGAGCGAGCTGGACTACGACAAGGCCGAGAAGCTCCTGCGCCTTATGGGCGTGAAGGAACAGAAGGCGATCAGGCAGCTGCTGGGCTACCGCGAGGACACGGCAGGCCGAATCATGACGTCCGAGGTGGTCTCGCTCCCCGAGGACGCCACGGCCACGGACGCGGTGGACAAGCTGCGCAGCCTACCCGACGACTTCGAGACGGTCCACTACCTCTACCTGGAGGACGAGGAGGGTCGCCTGAGCGGCCTCGTGACGATGCAGGCCCTGGTGACCGCCGACCCCGGCGACAAGCTTTCCGACCTCGCGATCGACGAGGACCTGGTCACGGCCAGCCCGGACGAGGACCAGGAGGACGCGGCCGAGGACATCGCGAAGTACAACCTGCTGGCGCTGCCCGTCGTGGACGACAACAAGAAGCTGCTGGGCATCGTCACGGTCGACGACGCGCTCGACGTCCTGGAGGACGAGCACGCGGAGGACCTGCAGATCGCGGGCGCCACTACCTCCGACTCCGAGGGCAACCACAACCTCGAGAGCGTCATCTGGCTCATGCGCAACGAAGCATGGTTCTTCTTCTGGATGCTGGGCACGGCCGTGCTGTCCACGCTCTTCTCGCCCGACCTGGGTGCCATGCCGGCGCTGCTGCTTTCGCTTGCGCTCCCTGTGGCGGTCATCGCGGGCAACGACGCCGCCAACTACGCCAAGAACGCCTTCCTCGAGTACGACCCCGACGACGAGGACTCCCCCTCCACCCTGGGCTTCGTGCTCAAGGGCATCGGGATGGGCGCGCTGTTCTCCATCCTGGTGGGCCTGGTCGCGGGCGGCATCGCGAGCGCGGCTCTGGGCAACTCCATCGCCGCGCTCAACGTGGCCAAGACGAGCATCGAGGCGGCCGTCGCGAGCGTGATGGTGTCGTTTGTGACCATGCCCATCTACCTGCACGTCCTGCGCAAGCGTGACGAGAAGAACCTGGAGACCTCGGGCACGACGCTTTCCATAATCGCGATGGCGGTCGCGCTCGTGGTCTTTACGGTTGTCTGCATCGTCCTCGTCAGCGGATGGATGGTCTAGCGTGGCGGCCAAGACGGCGGGCAAGACCCGCGCCGGCAAGACCGACAAGCAGGACAAGAAGATGGACGCCAAGAGCAAGACGCAACTCGCGGCCATCCTCGCGGCCATGGGACCGGGCCTCCTGACGGCCTTTGCCGGCAACGACGCCGGCGGCATCGCAACGTACTCCACCACGGGCGCCACGTACGGCTTCGGCATGCTGTGGACCGTTCCCATCATGTGCCTGCTGCTCATCGTGGTGCAGGAGACGGCCGCGCGCATGGGCTGCGCCACGGGCAAGGGCTTTGCGTCCCTCATCCGCGAGCGCTTTGGCGTGCGCGTCTCCGCGCTGGCCATGCTCTCGCTCATCATCTCCAACTTCACGGTCACGCTGTCCGAGTTTGCGGGCATCGCGTCCGGCATGCAGCTGTTTGGCGTTCCTCTGCAGGTGAGCATGCCCGTGAGCGCGCTCGTGACGTGGATGCTCGCCATGAGCGGCTCGTACCACCGGATCGAGAAGATCCTCCTG
>JBJEHP010000160.1:0-2422 GCA_051876145.1 Coriobacteriales bacterium
GACCCGAGCCGCGTGCCTCGTCGCCCTCGATGGTGAAGATGATGGTGGGGCGCTTGTACTTGCGCGCGATACGCGACGCGACGATGCCCTTCACGCCCTCGTGCCACCCCTCGCCCCCGACGACGATGACCGGCTCGTCGTGGAACTCGGAGTGGAGCGCCTCCTCGACTCCCTCGGTGAGCTCGGACTCGACCTCGCGCCGCTGGTTGTTGACGGTCTCGAGGCGCGCGGCGAGGTGCTCGGCCTCTTCGAGCTCGTCGCTCATGAGCAGGTCGAGCGCAATGGATGCGTCCCCCATGCGTCCCGCGGCGTTCAGGCGCGGGATCAGCGAGAACGAGAGCTTGGTGGAGGTGACCTCCTCGGGGAGCACGTTGCAGATGGAACACAGCGCGAGCAGGCACATGCGCGGACGCTCGTTGATCTTTCTGATGCCGTCGGCGACGAGCGCGCGGTTCTCGCCCTTCAAGACCATGAGGTCGGCGACGGTGCCCAGCGCGGCGATGTCCGTGAGCTCGCGCCACAGGTCCGGCTGCCCGAGCCGCGCGCCGAGCAGGCACAGAAGCTTCAAGGCAACGCCGACTCCGGCGAGGTTGCGCGAGGGATTGTCTTCCTCGAGCTTGGGGTCTGCCACGGGAACGCCCTGCGGGACATGCCCGCCGTCTTCGTGATGGTCGGTAATCGCGATGTCGAGCCCCTGCTCGAGCGCCCAGGCGACCTCCTCATCGCACGAGATGCCGCAGTCGACCGTGATGATGAGGTCGGGGTTGTAGCCCATGGCGCGGGTGAGCGCCTTCTCGGAAAGCGCATAGCCTTCCTCGTAGCGGTGCGGGATGAGCCCCACGACGTCCGCGCCCAGCGCGCGCAGCCCGCGCAGCGAGACGGTGGTGGCGCTGACTCCGTCGACGTCGAAGTCGCCGAAGACGAGGATCCTCTTGTGGGCCCGTATGGCGGCCTCTACCTCGTCGGCGACCTCTTCCAGCCCAGGGATGATCTTGGGGTCGAGCCAATCGCGGTCGAGCGAGGGCGTCAGGAATTCGTTGGCCGCCTCGGGCGTCGTGATGCCGCGCGACACGAGAACCCGTGCCGTCAAAGGCAAAAGACCGCAGTTGACGACGATGTCGTTAACTGCGGTCTCATCGATATCCGGAATGCAGAAACTTCTTGCTTCGTCAGTCTTTTTCATGCCACTGATTGTGGCACAAACCTGAGACAAAGTTTTCTGGGCCTACAAACTATTCATCCGCGCTCTTGCCCGCCGCAGCGGCGTCTGGATTATCGCCTGTTGCGGGCTGCTGCTTTTTGTTGGCAGCGTTAGATGCCTTGAGCTGGGACTTCTCGTCCTTGCGCGCCTGCTTGGCGTCCACGCGCGCCTGCAAGAGCATCTCTTTGGTAAACGTCGACTGGACGACCTCGTACGGGTACTTCTTCTCGAGGCGCGCGTACTCGGGCTGGCGGCACTTCCACAGCGTGTAGATGGGAGCCGAGATGGCAATCGTCGAGTACACGCCAATCAGCATGCCGCAGAACATCGCGAAGGCGAAGTCGCGCAGCGTGTCGGTACCCAGGATGAGCATGAGCAGAACGGGCAGGATCGACGTGATGGACGTGTTGAGCGAGCGCACGATGATCTCGTTGACCGAGCGGTTGGCGCAAGTCTTCATGCTGCACTTCATCTGCGGCGAGGCGTTCTTGTTGATGCGGTGAAACACGACGATCGTGTCGTAGAGCGAGTAGCCGATGATGGCGAGCAGGGCGGCGATGACGTCGGACGTGACCTCCATGTGGAAGAACATGCCCGCCCAGGCGTAGACGCCGATGATGATGAACATGTCGTGGAACAGCGTGATGAGCGCGACGACGCCCATGCGCGGCTCGCGGTAGCGGATCGCGATGACGATCAGGATGCCGACACACGACAGGAGGAAGGCCAGGATCGAGCTGCCGATGACGGATGCACCCCAGCTCGCGCCGATCGTCTCGATCTGCACGTTCGTGCCGTTGATCCCGAGCTGGCTTTCGACGTTCATCATGATCTGGTTGGCATCGGTCGAGACGGTGTTGGTCGTCTTGACGATGAAGCCGGGGTTGCCGCTCGCGTCGGTCGAGGTCTGGATGGACGAGATCTGCGACTCGATGCCAAGAGTATCCGCCGCGGACGCGAAAGCGTCTTTGACCTGGTCTTGCGTGATGTCGCCCGTGTTGGTGATCTGGATGGACGTGCCACCCGAGAACTCGGTGCCCAAGGTGAGCGCAGAGCCCGTGGTGACAAGGCTCGCGACCAGGCCGATGGCGGCCAAGGCTATCAGGATTCCGGAGAGGATGAACCCGTACTTCCAGAGCCCGACGAAATTGAATTGCCTATGCGGACGCAGAGATTTCATGGTTACCTCCCCTCCTTTGCATGAAACGCGCCTTCGTTGAC
>JBJEHP010000161.1:0-2412 GCA_051876145.1 Coriobacteriales bacterium
GCACGAAGCCCACGATGATCGCGACGACCACGACGATGAGCACGGAGAGGATCTTCGGGTACAGCGTCGCGGCGTGGATCTTCGCGGTGAAGCGGTGCTCCTTCTCGTAGTGGGTCGACATCCGGCGAAAGACCTCGGCCAGGTTGCCCGCCTGCTCGGCGGAGGCGACCATGTTGACGAGCAGCGCGGGAAACGCGCCGCGTGCCTCGTCCATCGCCTGCGAGAGCTGGTTGCCCTTCTTGATGGACGTGATGAGCCCGGAATAGACGGCGGCCTCGGCGGGCTTGATCGACTCTTCCTCGGAGACGATCGTGAGCGTGCGGATGAGCGGGACGCCTGCGGCCAGAAGCTCCGAGACCTTCAGGCAGAACGCCGAGAGCGCCTGCGATTTGAGTTCGCGGACAGTCTTCAAGCTGCTGCGGGGCTCGGTGGCAGACAGGAGCGCAAGCCCCTCGTCCTTGAGCGCGATATGCAGTTCGAGCTCGTCGTCTGCCTCGCGCTTGCCGCGAACTGTCTTGCCGCTGGCATCTTGTGCTCTGTATGAATATTCGGGCATGGAACTCCTCCGTCAGCTCGGACGTCTATCCCAGTCCAAAGAGGCCGAGGTAGGAATGTATGAGACCGTTGCCATACGCACTCGAAATTATGGCACAAAGGCACAAAAACGGGCCGAAGGCGAACGCATCTTTTGCCCCGGCACGCTTGGAAACGAGCAGGCAGATGGCGTAGATGCCGCCCAAAACGATGCCCCCGAAGAGCGTGAGCAACGTGAGCTTCCAGCCGAGCAGCAAACCGAGCGCCGCCGTGAGCTTGATGTCGCCGCCGCCAAAGCCCCCGGTAAGCAAGGCGACGAGCAGAAGCGGCACGCTCGCGGCAAAGACGCCGATGACGCGGTCGAGCCAGGTGACGTCCGCACCGGGAAACGCGGCACCCGACAGCACGCTTGGTGGGACAAGGCCCGCAGCGAGCGCGAGCGCGCCAAGCACGGCGGTGGCGATGACGAGCCCGTTGGGGATCTCGCGCGTGTCGTGGTCGATGAAGGCGACCGTCGTCATGAGCGCGCACAGGGCAAAGCCGAAGGCGGCCGCCAGCGTGGGCCCCCAGACGAACAAGCAGAACAGCGCGCAGACGGCGCCGAGCAGCTCGACGGCGGTGTAGCGCGCGCGGATGGGCGCGCCGCAGTAACGGCATTTGCCGCGCAGCAGCAGCCACGAGAACACGGGGACGAGGTCCTTGGGGCCAAGGACGTGCTCGCATTCCGGGCACATGCTGCGCCCCGAGACCCAGTTGAGCTTGCGCGGCACGCGGTAGATGAGGACGTTCAGAAACGAGAACACGCACGCGCCAACGACGGCGGCAAACGCGTAGATGACTATGTCAAAAACGAGCATCATATATGTGGAACCGCCAACAGTGGGGTGTGCCCGCCGCAGACGGCGGGTGCTTGCATTGCTAGTACGTCTTCGTGACCTGCGGGAACAGGCGCGAGGTCACGGTCCAGGGCGCGCTTTCGGCCGCGTCGTAGCTCACGGTGTAGTGGCCGTCGTCGTAGACGAGGTTTGTCGCCTGCATCTGAGAGTAGTCGAAGCCGTAGACCGCGACGGTGCCGTCCTCGTGCGCGGCGTCGAGGACCGCCCCTTGTGCTTCGGCGTTGAGCGGGCCGTTCGTGGCGCCGGTCTCGTACAGACTCTTGCCGAGCCCGTAGTACTGCTCGCCGATGCGGCTCGCGGCCATCTGCACGTGGACGGCGCGCTGCTGGGCCGCGCGCAGCCCGGTCCAGGAGTTCAGCCAGATGGCGTAGGTGCCGGCGGCCGCGATGAGTGCGAGGCCGATCACGACCACGATGACGATCTGCCGGTAGAACTGCTGTCTGGGCATGTCCTTGACGGGGATGCGCCTGAAACTCGAGCTCATGGACGGGGGCTGCTTTCCTCTCGCGTGCTCCAGGTGCCATCGGACTTCAGCGTGTAGCGGGTACCGTCGATGACGACGTAGTTGTAGGCCTGTGCCCAAGATTCGTGGATCACGTCGCTTCCGTCGCTGTTGCTGTAGAGGAACCTGAAGTCCTGGACGCCGTGCGGGTCATCGCGGGGGAGGCCTGCCAGCTCGAACACCTCGTCGACGTATCGTTTCTTCGATTGCCGCATGTCGATGAGGTAGTTGTCGCTCTTCGAGCTGGTGTCCTCATCGGCATACATCTCGTCGGCGACTGTGCGTGCCGCCTCGCGCACTGTCTGCGCCGTGGCGTAGTTCTTGGAAGAATTGGCCTGGTCGATGTAGCCGATCAGCGTGGGGACGAGGATGGCCGCGAGGACGGCGAGGATGACGAGCACGACGATGAGCTCGACGAGCGTGAAGCCTCCTTGCTTGCGGATGCGATGTCTGGTGATGTTCATGGCCACCTCCTCAGTA
>JBJEHP010000162.1:0-2410 GCA_051876145.1 Coriobacteriales bacterium
TGCAGCGCAGGCGCCTTGACCGCAGCCAAAGCGCGTCTGAAATCAAACCCCATCTTGTCCTCGCGTCGACCAGCATGCTGTGTTTTTAGTGTGTGTTTGCCCTTTCGGACGCAGGACTATATTCTAAACAGTTTGGTGCTTGCCTGCATTCCAATACGCGAGAAATTTCTTCGCAAAAAAGACGGCAATCAATGCGATGAGCACGCCGAACGCGGCACCCGCCAAAACGTCGGACGGGTTGTGGACGCACAGGTAGACGCGCGAGAACGCGATGAGGACTGCCAAGACCCACGCACCGGCCTTCCAGCCCTTCTTCAAGTACGCAAAGCTCAGGATGGTCGCCGCGCAGAAGCTGCTCGAGGAGTGTCCGGACGGCAGCGAGTAACCGTCGGGAGGGGCGATGATGAGCGTCAGCGTCGGGTCCTCGATGAAGGGGCGCGGGCGCGCGATGATGTCCTTGAGGATCTGGTCGCCGATGAGCCAGGCGCATCCGATGGCGACGATCATGGTGACGCCCCAGACGCGGTTTTTCTTCGTGCAGATCAAGATGATGGCGATGATGAGCCAGATGGCGCCATGTTCGCCAAGCTTGGTGATGAGCGGAAAGATCGTGTCGAAAAACGGGTTGGCAAGAGTCGACTGCATCCAGTGCAGGATGGCAAGATCCATGGTTCTCCTCGAGTGTTCCTGCATCGGGACCCAAAGCCCGACGCACTTGGTTTGCGGTAAACAACGAGCGTCGATTGTAGCACCAGCCGCGCCCGTCCAAATCGCACCACAGAAAAAACAAGCCCGCGCCGTCTCTTTCGAGGATGGCACGGGCTTGCAGGCAGTACGTGAGCAGCGACTAGTCGCGCTTGAGCTTGCGGTTGATGCGATGCGGCCTGGAGGCATCGGGCCCCAGGCGCTTCTCGCGGTCCTTCTGGTACTCGTCGAAGTTGCCCTCGAACCAGGTCCAGGCACCAGGGTTTTCGTCGGTGCCCTCCCACGCGAGGATGTGCGTAGCGACGCGGTCGAGGAACCAGCGGTCGTGGCTCGTGATGACCGAGCATCCCGGGAACTCGAGCAGCGCCTCTTCCAGGCTCTCGAGCGTCTCGGTGTCGAGGTCGTTCGTCGGCTCGTCGAGCAGCAGGAGGTTGCCGCCCTGCTTGAGCGTCAGCGCGAGGTTGAGGCGGTTGCGCTCGCCGCCTGACAGCACGCCTGCGGGCTTTTGCTGGTCGGCTCCCTTGAAGCCGAACGCGGCGACGTAGGCACGGCTCGGCACCTCGGTCTCGCCCACCTGCATGATGTCGAGCCCGTCGGACACGACTTCCCACAGCTTCTTGTCCGGGTCGATGCCCTCGCGGTTCTGGTCGACATACGAGAGCTTGACGGTCTCGCCCAACTCGATCGTGCCGCTCGTCGGCTCCTCTTTGCCGACGATCATCTTGAACAGCGTCGACTTGCCCACGCCGTTGGGTCCGATCACGCCGACGATGCCGTTTCGTGGCAGCTCGAACGAGAGGTCGTCGAACAGCACGCGGCCGTCGAACTCCTTGTGCAGATGGTCCACGACCAAGACCTTGCTCCCGAGCCTCGGACCCACGGGGATGTGGATTTCGGAGAAGTCGACGCCGCGCATCGAGGCAGCCTGGCTCGCCATCTCCTCGTAGCGCTCCAAGCGTGCCTTGTTCTTGGCCTGGCGCGCCTTGGGGGAACTCCTCACCCACTCGAGCTCGCGCTCGAGCTTCTTGGCGAGCTTGGCCTCCTGCTGGCCCTGGGCGGCCAGGCGCTTCGCCTTGGTCTCGAGGTAGGTCGAGTAGTTTCCCTTGTACGGGTAAAGGTGGCCGCGGTCGACCTCGCAGATCCACTCGGCCACGTTGTCGAGGAAGTAGCGGTCATGCGTGACGGCGAGCACGGCGCCCTCGTAGTTGTGCAGGTGGTTCTCAAGCCAGAGCACCGACTCGGCGTCGAGGTGGTTGGTCGGCTCGTCGAGCAGTAGCAGGTCGGGCTCCTCGAGCAGAAGCTTGCACAGCGCGACGCGCCTGCGCTCGCCACCGGAGAGCACGCTCACGGGCATATCGGGATCGGGGCACTGGAGCGCGTCCATCGCCTGCGTGAGCTGACGGTCGACGTCCCAGCCGTCAGCTGCGTCGATCTCGTCTTGGAGCTTGCCCATCTCCTCCATGAGCGCATCGAAGTCCGCGTCGGGGTCTCCCATCGCGGCGGACACCTCGTTGAAGCGCTCGACCTTCGCGAGCACATCGCCAAACGCGAGCCGGATGTTCTCGATGACCGTCTTGTCCTCGTCCAGCGGAGGCTCCTGCTGGAGGATGCCAACGGAAAAGCCGGGCGTCAGCTTGGCCTCGCCGTTGCTGACCTCTTCCAGGCCGGCCATGATCTTGAGCAGCGTCGATTTGCCCATGCCATT
>JBJEHP010000163.1:0-2403 GCA_051876145.1 Coriobacteriales bacterium
CAAGGGCCTTCGCTACCTGCTCGTAACGAAGGCCCCCGCGGTTGGACTGGTTGAAGCGGCTTACAGGCGCGCGTACCTCTCGAGGCTGCGCGAGAGCGTGTCGACGAACTTCTTTGCCAGGCCGTCGAGCTCCTCGCCCTTCCTGGAGACGTAGCCGAGCTTGATGACGAAGTCGGTCTCAAGCGGAACCGTGGTGAGCAGCGTGCCGTCGCTGATGCCGACGAGGATGCCGCTCGTGACGGTGTAGCCGTTGAGTGCGCAGATGAGCTCGGACAGCGACGCGCGGTCGGTCGCCGCGATCTTGCGGGCACGCTCGACGTTGGAGAGCGCCTCCTCGTAGAACGCGAGCGGGGCGTCGTCTTCCTGCTCGAAGTACACGTACGGGTAGTCCGCGAGGTCCTCGATGGCGAGGCTCTTCGCGTTTACGAGCGGGTGGCTTGCCGCAGGCAGGGCCACCTTGGGGGCAGACTCCGTGAGGGTGTGGAACTCGAGGCCCGCCTCCGCGAGCGCGGCTTCGATCTTGGGCGCGGTCGGGGTGCCCTCGCAGATGACGCCGATCTCGCTTTCGCCGCTTTGGACGTCGGCGATGACGCCTTTGAGCGTGCGGTCGCGCAGCGCGTAGTCGTACTCGTCTCCGCCGGCGGACAGGATGGTCTTCGCAAATGCCTGCACGCTGAACAGGTAGTGCTGACCAGAAACAGCAAACGTCTTCTTTGCCATGATGTGAATCCTTCTTCCTTGCTACCTAGTTCTGACGACCTACTTATTGTCCTTCTCTTCGAACTGCTTTTCCACCGCGACGGCAGCTTGGGTGGAGGTGCGCTCGTCGATGAAGCGCTTGGCCTTGTGCTCGGAAGAGGCGCCGAGCTTGTCGGTGTCGAAGACCAGGACCTTTGCCGGACGGACGCCGCAGTGCGCCTTGAGGGCACCCTCGACGCGCTTGGAGATCTCGTCGAAGGGCTCTTCGGAGTGCGCGGCGCGCTCGACGGAGACCTCGTACTTGGTCGTGTAGTTCTCGTCGTACACGCGGATCTTGTACTCGCCGGTCAGGCCCTTGTCCTTGCGGACGACGGCCTCGATGTCGGACGGGAAGACGTTGACGGCGCTGACGATGAACATCTCGTCCTTGCGGCCGAGGATGTGGATGCGGCTCGTGGTGCGGCCGCAGTGGCACGGCGTCTTGTCGACCCAGCCAATGTCGCCGGAGCGGAAGCGGATCATGGGGCGTGCGTGCTTGAGCAGCGTGGTGTAGACGATCTCGCCTTTCTCGCCGTCGGGCAGCACCTCGCCGGTCACGGGGTCGACGGTCTCGACGAGGATCTGGTCCTCGATCAGGTGCAGGCCGTCTTTCTCCTCGCACATGCCCGCGCAGGCACCGTAGATGTCGGACAGGCCGAAGAAGTCGTAGACCTCTGCGCCCCAGACCTCCTCGATGGCATGGCGCGTGGACTCGATGGAACCGCCCGGCTCGCCGGAGATGATGATCGTGCGCAGGTTGGGGAAGTCCTTCTTGGGATCATAGCCCTGCTCGATCGCCTTTTGGCTGAGCAGCCAGGCGTACGAGGGCGAGGACCACATATGCGTGGGCTGATAGTGCTTCATGGCCCACAGCAGACGCGAGGATGGCACGGCGCCGACCCAGATGCCCAGCGCGCCAAGGTTCTGGGCACCGATGACGCAGGGGCCGCCGACGTACAGCGCGAAGTTCATGCCGTGCAGATAGCGGTCGTTGGGACGCATGCCGACCTGCCAGAACAGGCGGGACTCGGCGTCCATGAAGTCGTCGAAGTCCTTCTGATTGAACGGACTCATCGTGGGAACGCCGGTGGAGCCGGAAGAGGTGGCCATGTAGATGACGTCGTCTTCGGGAACCGCGCACAGCTCGCCGAAGAAGGAGCCGACGCCCTGGCAATCGCGCTCGGTCTGCTTGTTGATGAAGGGGAACTTTTGGAGGTCGGCGAGCGTCTCGCAATGGGGCTCGAGACCCGCCGCATCCCAGGTGCGCTTGTAGTACGGGCTGTTCTCGTAGGCGAAGGCGAGCTCTTCGTTCAGGCGCTCGAGCTGCAGCGCCTCGATGTCCTCGCGAGAAGCGCACTCGATTTCGGGATCGTAGTACTTCTGATCGTAGGGGATGTTCTTCTTGGCCATTACCTGGCTCCTAACCGCTTGTTTCCAACCGCTGTGTAACCAAAAAACAGCGCCTCATCGGGCGCTGGGTGTATTTCATCACTTTTCCCTGCTATTTAAAAGATTGGTAGCAATGCATTGTTTTCATGCGTATGTATTGGTTATTTAGATGGCTAATTCATTCGTTTTATTGAATTATTGCGTTATCTTGAACGTCATCGGGCATGTTGTCCGGGTATTTAGCCATTGGTAAAGTAGTTAGCAGGATCGTACATG
>JBJEHP010000164.1:0-8961 GCA_051876145.1 Coriobacteriales bacterium
ATTTGTGTGTTGTGCTCGCTTCCATGCCGCCATTATAACGGGCTTTCGCGAAGCTGGGGTGCCGTGCCGTTGCCCGAGATGGCACGAGGTGGCACGAGGGGCCGTGGGTATCGGTTCATTTTGAACCGATACCCACGGCCCCTCGTGCCACATGGCCTATACTGCAGAGCCATCACGACGTCTAGCACTATGAAGGGATTGTCTATGGAAATTGTCGCCATCCCCTATGACAGCGAGGGCCGCGTCGACCAGCGCTTTGGCCACGCAGACAAGTTCAAGCTCTACACCATCGAGAACAGCACCGTCACCTCGACCGAAATCGTCGAGGACCTTGGTCAGGGCCACGCCGTGCGCGTGGCTGCCCTCAAAGACCGCAACGTCACCTGCGTGATCTGCGGTGGCATTGGCACGCCTGCAGCAGACGGGCTCGAGCAGGCGGGCATCGAGCTGTACACTTCCATCAACGGCGACACCGACCGCGTCATCGAGCAGTGGCTGAAAGGCGCGCTGCCGCACATCATCACCGCCCACAAGCCCGGCGGCGACGGCTGCTGCCACAGCTGGAACGCAACGCCCGCGCGCCCGCATGCTCCTAGGCGAAGCCCCCGAGGTGCTCGCACAGGAAGCTGCGGGCGCGTGCCATATCCTGTTCGTCAGGATGTTTCTGCGACTCTTCCAAACGTTTAACGCCCGCATCGTCCAGATGGTGCGGGTCGTCTGCCGGCAGCTGCCGGCGCTTTTCCACGTTCTTCATCGACACCTTGCCCTGGCTCAAGAACACGCCCAGGCACTCGTTGTGCTCGTTGACGTCGCCTTCCACGTTACGGCGTACCTTGTCGGCGTACGCGCTGTCCGGGTACCCGCCGAAGGTGCCGAACACGAGGATCTTCTTGCCTGAAAGCTCCGCGAGGAGGTTCTGGTTGCGCACGTCGAAGCGCGACTTGAAGCACCAAAAGCAGATGATGACGTTTTGGCTCTCGATCGGCTCGCCTGCCTCGCGCACGTGGTACCCGACGCCCAGCTCGTCGAGCTGCGCGCACACGGCATCGGCGATCTTTTGGGTGTTGCCCGTGCGGGAAGAGATTGCGATTGTGATGTCGTCGATCATGGGGGCTCCTCGGTACGCTCGTGGCAAGTTGCCGGGATTATCCTTTACCGCCAGAGCCCGAGTCTGTTGTATCCCCAACGGTCGTGCCGCGAAATCGGCGCGCGAACCCTCTAGCCGGCGATTGCGTACTCGGCGTTCTCGACGATGCCAAAGCGTCTGATCTGGCCGAGCGTCGCGCCGTCGAGCCTGAGGTTTTCCGCCCCGTTACGCACGCGGTCGAGGTATTCGGGACGAAACGTCGCGTTGCCGAACGGCGGGCGGTCGGAAAGGTAGATGAGCGCGTCGAGCGAGACGCCCGCGGCGTTGCGCTCCTGGTAACCGTAGATGACGTCGTCCTGGTCGTGCTTGCCCACGAAGTCGACTGTGATGTCTTCCTTGTGGTAGCAGCCGGTTTCGACGCCCTCAAAGCCGTCGAGCTTGGCCTCGTCACAGCGGTCGAGGTTCCACAGCGCGCCTTGCACATGAGCGCCCGGCTGGGCGACGACCGTCGCGTACCCTGCGGAGTCGAGCTTGAGGACGTGGTCTTTGAGGGTCGCGATGCCAACGTATTCGGCGTTGGGGCAGCGCGCTGCCATCTGGTCGAAATCCAGATTCGAACCGTATGCGAAGTAAAGCCTCGATGACATGTCTACCTCCTTGACGTTGGCGTGGACCGAAAAACGACAAGGAGAATTGAACCGCAAACAGAATGCGCGTTCAAGACGCTGGCATAACATAAATGCAATACAAATCAATCTATTTTATCAATAGCAAGAGGTGCCGCATCCAGATGAATCTGTGCCGTGGCGACGAACGCCCTGCCGTCCGATAGCAGGCCATTGCAAATAAGTATGCTGGCGCCGTAGGTGTAACCTCCCGCAAATCAGTAGAATCCGAAGTCAGATATCAAACGTGCGCCGAAGACTTGGACCACCCCGAGTGTTCGGACCGCGAAAAAAGAGATTGGGCGTCCCCGCTTGAAGAGCTACGTATCCGAGAACCGCGAACGATTCGTCCGCTACCTTTCTGCTGGCATCAAACAGCCGGACGGCCCCACCCTGCTCGGGGTCGAGGTCGAGCACTTCGTCGTGTTCGATGACGGCAGGCCCGTCTCCTACGAGCGGCACGGCAGCACCCTCGGCGTCCGGGAAGTGCTCGAGCATCTGAGCGCGTTCTACCCCGAGCGCTCCTACGGTACGCAAGGCGACCTCATCGGCCTTTCGGGCAGCGACGGCGCCGTCTCGCTCGAGCCCGCCGCGCAGCTGGAGTTCAGCACCGCCCCCTGCACGACAGCCCTCGAGGTCCAGGCAGCGTACCAGCGATTCCGCGCTGCCGTCGACCCGTTTCTCCAGGAACATGGTGCGCATATCGTGTCGCGTGGCTACCATCCCACGCGCAAGGCGCTCGGCCTCGAGCTCATCCCCAAGCAGCGCTACCGCTTCATGGACGAGTATTTCGCGCGCATCGGCACGCATGGCAAGCGCATGATGCGCAGCTCGTGCGCCACGCAGGTCTCGGTCGACTATTACAACGAGCAAGACGCCGTGCGCAAGATGCGGATCGCGTCGGCGCTCGCGCCCGTGCTCGCGGCCATCGCCGACAACTCCCCCGTCTTCGAGGGTGCCGAGAACCACACTCCGCTGCGCCGCATGCAGCTGTGGCGCGAGGTCGACAACCTCCGTTGCGGCGCCATCCCCGGCGTTTTCGACGCGGGGTTCGGGTTCGAGCGCTATGCGGACTGGATCATGGGCACGTCGCCCATCTTCGTCACGCGCCCAGCTGCGGAAGACCCCGCAGGTCCGGCACTTCGCGCGGCGTTCGACCAAACGGCAGACGTGGCCTACCAAGATGCCCCTCTGGCAGATGCCGACATCGAGCATGCCATCTCGATGTTCTGGCCCGACGTGCGTCTCAAGCACTTCGTCGAGGTGCGCCCGGCGGACTGCCTGCCTGCGGACTGCGTTATCGGGTACACGGCGCTCGTCAAGGGCATCTTCTATTCGGAGGAATCGCTTGCCACCATCGAGCGAGAGCTTGGCGTCGAGGGTGATGCCTGGCCAATCCGCATCGCGGACCTCAACAACGCGATCGTCTCGGTGCAGGCGTTCGGCTTGCAGGGCAAGGTCTATGGCAAGACGCTCGAGAGCTGGGAGAAGCTGCTGTTCGAGCTGGCAGAAGAGGCCCTTGGGGCGGACGAAGCAGCCTGTCTGGCTCCGCTGCGCGCATTCGCGCACGACAAGAGCTGGTGGGCAGTCGAGGCTGCGCGCGAGGTGTAGCTGAGCGCTTCGACGCTTCGGGACGGGGGCTCGTGCCGCGCGATGCGGCAAAGGTGACACTTTTTGCCACAGAAGGGCTCGAGGGCGACGCTTTTGGCCGCGGATCCGTCTCCCTTGCGTTGTCTCGTGACAGTTCAAGGCTGCTCCTGCCACAGAATGCAGCGAGGGCGACATCTCATGCCGTGGCCGTGCCCAAGGGCGACACTTATCCGAGCGGCCCTGTCTCCCTCGCAGGGTTTCATGGCAGCCCGGGATGCCGGAGCCGCGGGAGAGGCCGAGGGTGACACTTTTTGCCGTGAGACGCTGCGAGGGTGACGTTTTCCGGGCTGATTCCGTCTCCCTTGCGTGGTCTCGCGGCGCGCGTCCGAGCAGTTTGCCGCGGGACACCCCAAGGGAGACGCTGCCTGCCACGGCCGTGCCTAAGGGAGACTTCTGTGGGACTGGGCCCTTCACCCTCGCACACTCTCGCGACACGCATCCGTACGGACTGCCGCAGAACGCCGCGAGGGTGACACTTCCCCAGAGAAATTCCGTCTCCCTCGCAGGGTTTCATGGCAGCCCCCGGGGGTCGTGCCACGAGCTAGGGCAAGGGTGACGTTTTTTGCCGTGGGACAGGCTAATGGCGACGCTTTTCGTAGCAAATCCGTCTCCCTTGCAAGGTTTCACGGCACGCGCCCGTACAGGTCGCCGCGGGAGAGGCCGAGGGTGACGCTTTCTGCCACGAAGCTGCCTGAAGGAGACGTTCTCCACTGCGAGTCCGTCCCCCCTCGCCAGCCCTCGTGACAGCCAGACAAGCAATCAGACAGGATTGTGCGAAGCGTACTCGGCATTCGCCGTGTTGAACAGGCGCTTGACGACCTCGATGGTGCGACGGCACCGTGCGTTGGGACGCGCGTCCTTCCGATACAAGAAGCCCACGCGGAGCTGCGCCTCGGGTGTTGCGAGCGGCGTGAAGTGGACTCCCTCCATGGGGATGCCCGGATCGTGGACCGCAACGTGGTAGCCATAGGAATCGAAGAGCGAGGCGAACTGCTTATGAGCAAACTCGACGAGCAGCCGCACGCTCGACGTCTTGAGCTGCACGTTCTCAAGTGGCGTTTCGGCAAAGAGCGCCTCCGCGTAACGCCTCATGTCCTGATGCGAGTTATAGGCAATCGGAACGTCGCGCAGCTCGAAACGGTGTATGGTCTCGTGATCGGCGAGCTCGAACCCCTGCGTCCAGATAACCCCGGTCCGTGTGCTGAGAATCGGCTCGAACGAAATATTACCCATCTCCCCGACTTGCTGTTGCAGCAGCGGATACAGCTCGGTCAAAAACAGTTCGTCGACGCCGCCGCTTTCCACAAGCCTCAGCAGCTCGGGAATCGTCTCCTCCTGCAACGTGAAAGTCCCAAGCGTGCTGCCCGCCGGATTAAGACCGGAGAATACACTCGTCGCATAGCTGCTGGCAGTAATCTTGAGGGGCTTTTCCCGCGAATCCTGAGCGCTCGACAGCGTGGCGATATCGTCGACAATCGCCCCGATCTCCGACACGATAACGACGGCGTGCTGGTAGAAGACCTTGCCCTCCGGGGTCAGCACGATACCGTGCCGATTGCGCTCGACGAGCTTTGAGCCGAACTCGCGCTCAATCGTGCCGATCGCCTTGTTGAGCCCCTGTGGGGAGATGAACAGGTTCCGTGCAGCGGCACTGAACGAGCCGGCATTCGCAAGCTCCACGAAGTAACGCATGCTCTCGATATGCACGTCTCCCCCTCCTCATGCAACAACCTTTCGTTGTCATTCTAGGGAGTTCTTCGATTATTGCTAGAAGACATAGCGCTTCAGATAGAAGTTGATTGATTTGGGATGCAGCAGGGCGACTTTTTTCACGTAGCCTCGTCTCCTTCGCAGGGTTTCGTGGCATCCCGGGGAGCTCGTGCCGCGGGAGAGGCCAAGGGTGACGCTTTCTGCCGTGGGACGCTGCAAGGGCGACGTTTTGCGGGCCGATTGCGTCTCCCTCGCGGTGCTTCGCGGCAGCCCAAGGCCGCTCCTGCCGCAGAACGCCTCGAGGGCGACCGACTCCCCCTACTCGATGACCCGCGGCTCGATGTCAATGACCTCGGACGAGACTTCGAACTCGTCTGTCGCCTGGGGCAGGCCCGCAAAGTAGCGGCGCATGACCTCTGCGCCCGAGGTGAACATCGAAAAGGTGAGCCCCGCCGACATCGCCCCGCCCAGCACGGGGACCACCTTGCTCGCCACACGCGGCAGCATGACGCGGGACAGCGCCCCCGCGATGCCCGTGCGCGCGGCATTGAAGCCGACCTTGGCGACCGTATTGCCCACATCGCCGATTCCCGATGCAAACCCGATGATGAGCGCCAGATGATACTGTGGATCGTCTTCCTGATCGGGGTCATCGTCCAGGAACGAGTGCCACCCGTAGAGATACGCGAGCTTCTGCTCGATGCGCAGGACGTGCACGAAGTACTGCGTGAGGTCGAGCGGGATAGTCGCCGCCATCGCCAGACCGCCGGGCATACCGGCGAGAAACGAAAGCCCGCTCGAGCGCAGCGCCTCCGTGCGAATCTCGGCGAGCGCGATCTTGTCGATAACCTCCGGTGCGATGCCCGCTTGCGCGGGCGACAGCTGAACGGCCGCCTCGATATCCGCTTGCGGGCAGTACTTGCCCAGCACGCGGCGTAGATACGTGCTGCTCTCGATGAAGACGCCCTTTGTAGAAGCAGCGGCTTCGAGTGCAGCAAGCAGGCGCTCGGCAAGGTCTGGGTCGATGGGAAGGGCCTCGAGGTCGATTTCATCCAGCAAACTCGGCATGCTCGCTCCCTTGGCACGAAAAGATGAGTTGGTGTCCCCAGGAGGATTCGAATCTCCGTTACTAGCCTGAGAAGCTAGGGTCCTTGGCCACTAGACGATGGGGACAAACGGTAAGTATAGCGTATTGACAAGCTGGGGAAGCTCTCGCTTGAAGTCGCTGCGGCGAGCGACACAGCAGCGGCAAACGCCTGCAGCCAACGCCCTGTCACATTTCTCCTTCAGCGGTAACAACTTGATACCAAATTGTGATAAAGCATGGCTTTTATCTCGAGAAGAGACGATACTGGGAAAAGTGCAATAAGTGTTCGCTTACCTGACGCAGCAACATGCATGCGCCTGAGAACAAGCAATTGAATACGTGTCGAGCAGTTGTCGTCGTTTTCGGAGGAGGACAGCAGCATGGACGTAATTGGAATTGCCCTGAGCGTATTGTTGGCGATGCTTCTCTACGCCTGCCTCGGCGTGCTTGCACCACCCGTCTTCCGCAGAATCTGCACGCAAGCAGCCTCTCTCCCGCGCCCCATCGATGCGCACGAGCGCGTCCGCATCATCGAGGACAACCGCGAAGCGCTTGTCGTGAGACTGCAGATGATCGGTGCCGCCAAGAAGGACATCGTCCTCTCCACGTTCAAATGGCTCGATGGCCCGGCGAGCGACAGCGTGACCGCCGCACTCGTCTGCGCCGCAGAACGCGGTGTGCGCATCCGCATCGTCATCGACGATTTTGGCATGAACAAGTGCCTCAAGCGCCGCAATGCCTTCCGCCTGCTCGCCTCCTACCCAAACGTCGAGGTCAAGCGCTACAACTGTGCGAGCCTGTTGCTGCCCTGGCGCTACAACTACCGGCTACACGACAAGTACCTGATCGTCGACGGCAGCTATTACCTGCTCGGCGGACGCAACATCTCCGATCGCTCGCTCGGCTCTGCCGCAAAACACTACGACATCGACCGCGACGTGTTCGTCGCGAACGATAAGGGCGCGGGAGGCTCGCTCCAGATGCTCGAGGCATACTTCGAGGAAGTCTGGGCGCAACGCGTGAGCCGCACGTTCCGCCCACGGTGCATACGCCGCCGCGAGCAGACGCTTGAGGCATGCCAGGCGCTTCTCAATGCTCTCGCACACGAGTATCCGCAGCTCGAAGAGGCATTCGACCCTTCCGCAGGTACGCTCGAAACCAGGCGCGTGCGCCTGTTGCACAACTCGTGCCGGCCGACGAACAAGGCGCCGCAGGTCTGGAACATGCTCCACGAGCTCGCGCGTGAAGGATGTGACATCAAGATTCAGTCGCCCTACATCATCGTCGACTGGAGCATGATCAAACCGCGCGCGCATGTTGACGGCGAGCATCGCGTCCAGCTCATGACCAACGCGCCGGAGCAGGGCGCGAACCCGTTTGGCTGCGGCGAGTACATCGGGCACCGACGCGCGATTGTCCGCGCAGGAGTTTCGGTGCTCGAGTGGATGGGTGGGCAATCGATGCACACGAAGACGATGCTCATCGACGACTCCATAAGCGTCGTCGGCTCCTACAACCTCGATTTGCGGAGCACCTACCTCGACACCGAGCTCATGCTGGTCATCGACTCGCCTGCGGTCAACGAGCAGTTGCGCGCGCATTTCGAACAGATGGCACGCGCGAGCCGCCTCATCCAGGGCGTCTGCGTGCGTGAGCCCGTCGAGGACAGACTGCTCTTCGAGCAGCCCGCGGTGAAGAAGCACCTTGGCTCTTCTGCTCAGCTGCAGGACCTGGCGCGGCGCGCAAAGGGAGCATGCAAACGCGGATTTGCCCGCGTGACCGGGGTCGTCTTCTGGCCACTGCGCTACCTGATGTAGCTCCGAACTGCCGCGAGGACGTGGGGACGTCCAAGGGGGACGCATCTGGGGCAGGGTCCTTCGCCCTTACGCGGTTCCGCGACATGTGTCTGGGCTTGCTGCCGTGGGGCAGGCCAAGGGAGACGCTTTTTGCCGCGAGGGTGGCTAAGGGAGACGCTTTTGGCAGCAAATCCTTCACCCTTGCCGGCTCTCGTGGCACGTGCGTAGGCGGACCGGCACGAAACGATGCGAGGGAGACGCTTTTTGCCGCGAAACGACCTAAGGGGGACGCTTTTGGCAGCAAATCCTTCACCCTTGCCGGCTCTCGTGGCACGCGTCCGTGCTTGCTGCCGTGGGACTGCCCGAAGGTGACGCCCCCGCACCCCCTCTTACTCGAACATCATCGCATCGATGTAATGAGCGTTGAACGCTGCATCACCGGAAAGCTCCACGTAGTCGCAGACCTCGACGATACGCGCAAGCTCCTCGCGCGCCGCACTCGAAAGCAGCACCGCACTCGCGCCCTCGATGCTCGTGTTGCCGACGCTTGCCGCCTTGTCGAGCAGCTCTTCCGGAAACAGCCCGATGCGTGCGGCGTTGCGCAGATCGAGGTACTGCCCGAAACCTCCGGCAATCTGGAGCTTTGCCACATCGAAGACATCGATACCCCGCCGTTCCATGAGCGTCTCGATGCCGCCCATCACCGCAGCCTTGGCAAGCTGCAGGTTACGGATATCCTCCTGCGTGATTGCGATCTCTCCTGCCAGCTTGAACGCAGGACGCCCGTCGAGCTCGAACACGCGCCCAGCCAGCTCCTCGTCATCGATCTCGTCGGCCGCCTCGTCGTCATCGAGCATGCGGCCCGTCTCGTCGACAATGCCGAGCTCGAGCAGCAACGCCACCGCGTCTATCAGCCCCGTGCCGCAGATGCCGACCGGCTCCTCCCCGCCGATGACCTCCAGCTCC
>JBJEHP010000165.1:0-2389 GCA_051876145.1 Coriobacteriales bacterium
AGGTGGCGAATGGAGGAATGCAAGAATGGCATTCGTTTTCAAGTCATTTTATAGAACGCAGTTGATGTTTGTTCGGGGAGAGGCGTTTGTAACGGGTTCGTTGTATTCGTCATGCTTGCTCTGCAAAAGGACTAGGCTTGGCACGAGGAATCGAATACGAGGGAGTGTGAGCTTCATGGCTGACGAGAAGCACGAGCAGGCCTTTGGAGAAGAGGTCAAAGAGGCCGCAGAGGGCGAGCGGGAGATGCAGATCGACACAGACCTCACCGAACTGCGCCACGGCATCGAAAACGACGTCGAGCAAGAAGAGGACTACGAGGCGCGCAAGAAGCCGCTCACGGCGGAGGAGCTCATCAACGCCGTGAAGGAGCAAGCTGCGAAATCCTCCGATGTCATCGTCGAACGCTCTGACGATGCCGAGCCGGAGCGTCATATGTGGGCAGATGAGCAGACCGCCGCGCAGGTGACCATGAAGATCGCGCTCGACGAACGCTTCGAGCACGTGGAAGACGACGGGCAGGAGGGGCGCGAGTGGTTCGCGCTCGTCCGGCAACCCGGGTACTGCCTTCGCTACGACTGGTCCGACCTCTACGGCAACCAGCCGGGCACGCTGCAGCTCGTCAAGGCGGGTGGGCCGACGGGCGAGAAGGTCCCGGTCATTGAGGCATACAGGCTCGAAGAGGGCGATGACGCGAGCCTTGCCGCGGTGCTCGACCGTGTGTGCTCCGACGCCGCGCGAGATCGCACGAGAGCCTGAGGTCCGGGCGCGTTCGCGATTGCGACTCGCCCTGTGGCGGGGATTCGCTACAATCTCAGCATGAAAAGCTCGAGTCTCAAGGGGATCATCTTCATCATCATCTCCGCGGTGGCGTTTTCCACGGCAGGCGTGCTCATCAAGCTCGTTCCGTGGAATCCCGTCGCGCTCAACGGCGCGCGCAGCCTGTTCGCCATCGTGCCGATGTACTGGTACCTGCGCCATTCGGGCAGAAGGCTGCACGTCAACAAGTCGATAGCCATCGGCGCGGCGGTGTATGCGGCAATGCTCGTGTCGTTCGTGGCGGCAAACAAGCTCACGACGGCTGCCAATGCGATCGTCCTGCAGTTCACAGAGCCCATCTGGGTGATTTTCCTCGGTGCGCTCATCTTCAGGAACAGGCTACGGGCATCCGCGCTCGTCACGGCGCTTGTCATGCTCGTCGGCATTACGCTGTTCTTTCTCGACGGCATCGACGCGGCGGGCGCCTGGGGCAATGTGCTCGCGATCGTGTCGGGCGTGACGTATGCGGGCGTGTTCCTCATCAAGAAGATGGACGGCAGCGATTACGAGTGCTCGGCGATTCTGGGATTTCTCGTCTGCTTCGCGATTGGACTGCCGCTCTACCCCTCGCAGCCTGCCCTCGAGCTTTCTGGATGGACGGCGCTCGTAGCGCTGGGCGTGGTGCAGCTGGGGCTCGGCGCGCTGTTTCTGTCGCTCGCGCTCGATCACATCAGTCCGGTGACCGCTTCGCTCACCTCGACGATCGAGCCGATTTTAAACCCGGTGTTCGTCGCGGTGTTCGTGGGCGAGACGATCGGCCCGCTCTCGCTCGTGGGCGCCGCCATCGTCGTCTGTGCCGCGACGGCCTACAACGTGTACGCCGCGAAGGTGCGCCCTTCCTCCCGCGCATGATTGCCGCTTAACGCACAAGAACAGTGGCACTGCCACACATCCCGCGCGTCCGGGGCGCACGCTGCGCGAGAAACGTGGCACTGCCACACATCTCGCGGCTCCTGCACGGGAAACGTGGCACTGCCACACATCCCGTGCGGCGTTACGCCTTGTTGCCCCGGATCACGATCCAGCCGACGACGCAGACGAGCAGGAGGAACTGGTACAGGCAAAACGGGATGATCGAGACGCTCGAGATGCCGGCGAGGCTTGCCGCCACGAGGAGCTGTGCGCCGTAGGGGATGATGCCCTGCGCCACGCAGCTGAAGATGTCGATCAAGCTTGCCGTGCGCTTGGGCTCGATCTCGTAGACCGTCGCGATGGTCTTGGCAATCGGGCCCGCGACGACGATGGCCACTGTGTTGTTGGCCGTCGAGATGTCCATGAGGGCGGTCAGCAGCCCTATGCCGAACATGCCCCCGCGTTTGCCGTGGAAGTGGTCGCGGATGAACTTCAGGATGGCCGCGAATCCACCGTACTCGCGCACGAGCGCGCTGATGGACGCGACGAGGATCGTGACGATCATCGTCTCGAACATCCCCGAGGTGCCCGTGCCCATCGCCTCGAACGCCGACGCGAAGGTGAGCGAGCCGGTGAATCCGCCCGCGAGCGCGAACAGCACGATGCCGCCGCCCAGTACGAGAAAGACGTTGATGCCGCACAGGCTCGCGACGAGCACGA
>JBJEHP010000166.1:0-2377 GCA_051876145.1 Coriobacteriales bacterium
CGCCTGATCAAATCCATCATGTCCGACAACGGGTATAACACGAAGACGCTTTCTGAGAACACCGTGCGCTCGCGTATCTCCGCGGCCAAAAACGAGCTCGTCGGCCCCGACGACTACGTGCCGCGCGTCGGCGACCCCGCGGACAAGGCCGTCGCCCGCATCTACAAGACCTACCAGCAGCGGCTGCTGCGGGCCAACGCGCTCGACTTCGACGACCTGCTCTTCTACACGTACATCCTGCTCAGGGACAACACCGACGTGCGCGACGAGTACGGGCGTCGTTTCAGGTACATCCTGGTTGACGAGTACCAGGACACCAACAAAGCGCAGTACGAGATCACGAAGATGCTCGCACGCGGCAACGGAAACCTCATGGTCGTCGGCGACGACGACCAGTCCATCTACTCGTGGCGCGGTGCCGACATCCGCAACATCCTCGACTTCGAGCGCGACTGGCCCGAGACGAAGACGGTCAAGCTCGAGCAGAACTACCGCTCGACGGGCAATATCCTCAACGCGGCCAACGCCGTCATCGCCAACAACCGCTCGCGCAAGTCCAAGCATCTGTTCACCGACGCCCCCGACGGCGACAAGGTCGCCGTGTTCCTTGCGGCAGACGAGCGCGACGAGGGGCGCTGGATCGCCTCTCAGATCGAGAAGCTGCACGACGCGGGCGAGTCCTACGACGAGATGGCGGTGTTCTACCGGACCAACGCGCAGTCGCGTACCCTCGAGGACATGTTTCTGCGCGCGGGCGTGCCCTATCGCATCGTCGGGGGCACGAGGTTCTTCGACCGTGCAGAGATCAGGGACGTGACCGCGTACCTCAAGCTCGCCGTCAACCCCTCGGACGACGTCAGCTGCACGAGGGTCATCAACACGCCCAGGCGCGGCATCGGAAAGACGACAATCGAGCGCATCGCGCAGACAGCCGCGCTGCGCCAGATCCCGTTTTTCGAGGCGGCACGCGAGGAGTCACTCGACCCGGGTTGCCGCGCCGGCACGCGCAGGGCGCTTGCCGCCTTCGTCGAGCTCGTGGACGAGGTGGCCACCTACCGCGGCGACCTTTCGTCCGTCGTCGAGATGACCGTGGAGAAAAGCGGCCTCATCTCGTCGCTCGAGGCTCAGCACACCGAGGAGACCCAGACGAGGGCGGAAAACATCCGAGAGTTCATGGGCGTCGTGCACGACTTCGTGAGCACGCACGAGCTCATCGCCGACCGCGAGACGCTCGAGCAGATCCAAGCCGACGCGGATCAGGCAGACCTCGGCACTCTCGAAGACGACCCCGTCATAGGGGAGGACGGCTCGATCCCGCGGGGCTTCCACGTTCCGACGCTGTCCGATTTCATGGAATGGCTCTCGCTGCGTACCGACCTGGACACGCTGGGAGACGATGCGGACGAGACCGTCACGTTCATGACGGTGCACTCTGCGAAGGGCCTCGAATTCGACACGGTCTTTGTCGCCGGCATGGAGGAGAGCATCTTCCCGCATCGCAGCGCCATCATGGAAAACGGGGTGGAGGAGGAGCGCCGTCTCGCCTACGTTGCCATCACGCGCGCCCGCAAGCGCCTGTTTCTCACGTATGCGCAGACGCGCCGCATCTTCAACGACACGCAGGCAAACGCCCGCAGCAGGTTCATCAACGAGATGCCCAAGGAGCTCCTCAAGCACGAGGGCATCGGCTCGCTTGGGATGTCCGGCACCGGCTGGGAGAAGCGCGGCGACCGCCGCGGAATCTCGGGTTCCGGCCGCGGGCAGGAGATGTACGGTGGGCATGTGTACGGCAAGGGCGCGGACAAGGAGAAGAGCTCGGGGCCGCGTTTCAAGCAGGCCGCCGAAAGCGACGTCTTCGCCGTGGGAGACAAGGTCGACCACAAGACCTTCGGAATCGGGCAGATCCTCGCCATCGACGGCGACAAGATGACCATCCGCTTCTCGAAGTCCGGCAAGACGAAGAAGCTCCTGAAGGGCTATGCGCCCATCGTCAAGCTCGAGCAGAACAAGTAGCAACTCGTGCCCATTGGGCGCGTTACGGCGCGAGAAAGTGCGTGCATGCGCGGTATAATCTGCGCTGCTAACCTAAGTCTAGGAGGATTTTAATGGCTGAAATCTTTGTCGTGGGGCATCGCAACCCGGATAACGACGCGATCATGTCCGCATCCGTGCTGGCAGATCTCAAGAACAAGCTCGACGGCGACAACCACTACAAGGCGGTTCGCCTGGGCCCGCTGCCCGCCGAGTCCGAGCTCGTCTTTACTGAGTTCGGCGTCGAGGCTCCCGAGCTCATCGACCATGTCGACGAGGGGCAGAAGATTATCCTGACCGACCACAACGAGCTCGGACAGGCGGTTGCGGGCATCGACAAGGCGGA
>JBJEHP010000167.1:0-2371 GCA_051876145.1 Coriobacteriales bacterium
GTCGACGAGCTCGTCGATGAGGATGGTGGGGGTTCCGCCGCCCACGTACATGCTCTCGAAGTCGTAGCCCATGTCCTTGAGCATCATCATCTCTTTGCGCAGGTTGGCAAAGTACTTGTGGGCCTTGCCCTCCGAGAACGGGAAGCGGTTGAACGAGCAGTACGGGCACAGACGCTCGCAGAACGGCACGTGCGCGTAGAGCATATAGTGCTCGCCGGGCTTGGGGCCGGGCAGTACGTCGGTTTTGCTGGGGGAAAGGTCAAGACAACGCGATCCCAAGACGCGGACCCCGGTGGAGATGAGACGCTCAGTTAACATTGATCACCCTAGAAACGAAAACGAATCGATGAAATTGTATGCTCTATCTAATAAATAAAAAATAGACAAGAAGCAAAACTACCACAACGACGGCGATGAAGCCGAAATAGCAGCCCTTGTTTCCCGAAGCGGCGCTGAACGCCGCCTTCTCGGTCACGGTCTGCTTGGTCTTGTACCACACGCTGCCCTTGGGAAGGTCCTCGAGCTGCACCTTCTGGGTGCCGCACCACTTCCCGCCCGATTCCACGACGCGCTCGAGCTCCTTGGCGGAAAGCGCGACCGCCGGGTGTTCGCCCTGCGCGATGCGCTTGGAGATGTTGCGCGCGAACGCGTCGAAGGCGTCTTTGTGGGAGTCGTCGTAGCAGAAGATGGCGACCTCGCCCCAGTACTTGTCCTCGAGCCTGTTGTAGGCAACGGCGGCGACGACGGCCCGCACGGTCCAGCCGCTGTCGAGGGCGTCTTTGACATGCGCCTTGAACACGTTGTCGGGGATGAACCCGGCCGCGCGCTTGCCCTTGCCCAGCACGACGCGCGGGATTTCCTTGCCGCGCTCGGTCACGTGCAGCTGCGGCGTGAGCTCGAGCTCGGTGCCGACGCTCATCATGTTGCCGTCGACGATAATGCCGGAATCCCCGCTCGTCTCGTCGAGCTTGCAGTAGGTGGCGTAGTAGGCGATGTCGGTTTTTGGCATGGTGGCTCCTGTGTTCAAATTTGTCAGAAGGGTAACACCGAGCGGGAGCCCTGGGCGGCTTGGTTGCCAAAACATTACACATGACCCATTTCATGTCGCTGCATAATGGTAGGCTTCGCATATGTCACACGCAGACGAACACATACCATCGCGCGCCGCGCTCGACGCGCTTCTCATCCCGGGCACAGACGAGGATGTCCGCACACGCTACCATGCGCTCGCCGAAGCCGCCCACGACGCGACGCTTTCGCTCATGGAAGACGACATCGTAGTCGTCGATACCGAGACCACGGGGCTCGACCCCGCGTACTGCTCGCTCATCGAGATTGCGGCGCTGCGCATGAACGGCCCTACTATCGTGGAGCGCTTCCAGACCTTCGTGAACCCCGGGTGCTCCATCCCCGAAGAGATCACCGAGCTCACCGGCATCACGAACGCCGACATCGCAGATGCCCCGTCTCCGCGGGAGGCCGTGGCGGCGTTCGCGCAGTTCGCGGGAGGGTGCGACCTCGTCGCGCACAACGCGCCGTTCGACCGCGGCTTCGTTATGCGGCGCGCCGAGCCGGGGGCGCTTCCCGGCGCATGGATCGACACGCTCGCGCTGTCCCAGATTCTGCTGCCGCGTCTGAAGAGCCACCGGCTCGTGGACCTCGCGGCCGCCTTTGGCGCGCATCCGTCGACCCACCGCGCAACCGACGACACCGAGGCGCTCGCCGCGCTCTGGCGCATCCTCATCGCGGCGCTCCAGAGCATGCCCGCGGGCCTCGCCGGCTTCATCGCGGAGCTCTCGCCCGAGACGGACTGGCCGCTGCGCAAGCTGTTTGCCCAGGCGGCGGGCGCGCAGCCGGGCGTGGGCTTCTCGCTGCGCGTCGCGCGGCGCGAGCGCACCGAGCTCGAGGGGCTGCACACCAAGTACGATGCGAACGAGGTCCCGCTGTTCTTCGACGAGGACGAGCAGGTGGAGCAGGCGTTTGCAGCGGACGGCATTGCGGGGCGCATGTACCCGGGCTACGAGCCGCGCGCCGAGCAGGTCGAGATGGCGCTCGAGGTGCAGCACGCGTTCAGAGACGAGCTGTTCAGCGTGCTCGAGGCCGGCACCGGCGTTGGCAAGTCCATGGCGTACCTGCTGCCCGCGGCACGCGCGGCAAAGGGCAACGCCATTACCATCGGCATCGCCACCAAGACGAATGCCCTCATGGACCAGCTCGTCTACCACGAGCTGCCGCGCCTTTCGGACGCGCTCGGCGGTCTCACCTACATCGCGCTCAAGGGCTACGACCACTACCCGTGCCTGCGCAAGCTCGAACGCTTCGCGCGCGAGGACGAGGAAAAGCCCGTCGAGGTTCTGCAGATGATCGCCAC
>JBJEHP010000168.1:0-8835 GCA_051876145.1 Coriobacteriales bacterium
GAACGACTCCTCGGTGATCTCGAGCGTGAACAGGCTCATCAGCACGTCGTAACGCGCGGCGATCTCAGCGAAGCGCACGGGCAGCGTCGGGCTCAGGCACTGGATAGGCGAGAGGTTCACGTTCACGCGCTCGATGCCGCGAGCTGGGAGGTCGCAGTCGCGCACAATCTGGCAGGCCCGCTCGAAGACCTGCTCGCCCAGCTCGATGACGGTGCCGGTGCTCTCGGCGATACCAATGAACTCGGCAGGAGGCAGGACGGTCCCGTCCGCGGCGACGATGCGTGCGAGCGCCTCTGCCCCGGTCACGCGCTTGTGCTTCGTGGAATAGATGGGCTGCAGGTACACCTGCAGGCTCCGCGAGTCCAGGGCATTCTTGAGCTCCGCCTCGATGCTGCGGCGACGCTCGTTCTCCTCGAGCACCGCATCGGTGACCACGAGGTCTTCCGCTCCCGCCTCGCGCTGCATGCGCATCATCACCGAGTTCAGACCGGCAATAATGGCCTCTTCATTCCCAAGCTCGGGCATCTCCGGCATCTGGACGGTCTGGATGCTGAAGAACGTGTCGACGTGTTCCGAAATCCACGGCCCGGAGAAGCGCTCGTGCAGGCGCTTGACGATACCAGAGGATTCCTGCGCGGTCGCCGGCGTCTTGCTCGCGCAGACGAGCGCGAAGCGCCCCGACTCCAGATAGCAGGAGATGAGCTGCGGGAACTCCTCGGTAAGGTAGGCGTAGATCAGCTCGACCGACGCCTCGAGCTGCGTTGTGCCGTAGAGCTCGCGCATGTCATCGAAGTTGTTGATGGAAAAGCCCACGATGGAAACGTGGCGGCCGCGCATGAGCGCATCGGAGAGCACCTCTCCCATCCCGCGCCGGTTGTACATGCCGCCCGAGTTGAACAGGTAGAACTCCGGGTTCTGAAGCGAGAGGTACATGATTAGCAGGGCGAGCGCCGTGCACCCATCGATGACCAGGACGTTGGGGAGCAAGATGCCCACGGTGTAGCCGACCGTCAGCACCACGCAGTACAGGTAGACGCCGATGCGCTCTCTGCGGAGCACATGCGCGCGCTGCACGTGCATGACGGTGAGCACTGCGCAGATGTAGAAGATGCCCTCGATGAACATGAGGATGTAGGCCGGGCCGTTTTGGAGGCCGCTCCCGTCGATGTAGTAGAGCCAGTGCGTGGCGGGCGTCGCGGCGCAGAGGATTTCGAGAAGCAGCAACGGGACCGTAAAGCCAAATAGCAGCTTGCCCGTGAGACGCTTGCGCTTGACGGACAGGGTGTAGGCGTACAGGAAAAACGCATACGGTTGCAGGATGAGCACGGCAAAGTAGAGCTGGTCGAAAAGAATCGGCACAAAATCAGGGATGGTGCCGTAGAGGGAGCTTGTGTAGTCTGACGCGATGTCGAGCACGGCGCAGAGCATGCTGACGGTCAGGTTGAAGACGAAGCAGGTGCCGAGCAGCGTGCGCACGCGGAAGCGCATCTTGTAAAACACGGCAATGATGCCCATGAGCATCAGAGAAGTAATCGCATAGTTATAGTAGGCCCACATAGCGTCTTTCCACCCGTGTTACAGCCGCTCAACTATAGCACTGTGGAATCGCCCGTGGTCTATCTTCGCAGGTCACAATCACGTTACAACCTGATAGAGAGGCCGAGGTGTGCAGAGGGACAAAGCCGGGGCCGGGGTGTCCCTCCGATCCAAAATGACACGATACCCACGGCCCCTCGTGTCAGTTATTCCGCGGTGAAGGAGATATGGTAGGAGAAGTTCTCCGGGTCGTAGAAGTCGAGGGCAGAACCGTCCACCTCGCCATACGGGTAGCCAAAGTAGTTGAGCGCCTCGTCGTTTTGCGCGGGGCTCAAGGTGATGTCACGGCCGGCGGAAAGCTGCACGCGCTGCGAGTCGAGGCCTCCCCAGTAGTACTCCGCCTTGCCCTTGGTCTCCTGCTGGTCCTTGGTCCAGCCGCCCTTGAGCACGGCCTTCAGGACGTCGGCAGGATCGGCGGAAACCCAACCTGTGCCGTTGAGGTAGAACTCGGCCCAGCAGTGCTGGTTGGCCGTGATGTCGTCGGCGTTCATGCGCACGCCGAACATCTCGCGCGCGGGGATGCCGACTGCGCGGCACAGGCCGACGAACACGGAGTTGATGTCGGTGCACTTGCCGGATTGCGTGGTGAGCAGCGCGCACACGTCGCCCTGGCCACAGCCCTCGACGCTCTCGTCACGGGTCATGTTCTGGACGATCCAGTCGTAGATGGCGCGTGCCTTGTCCAGATCGCTCGTCTTGCCCTCGACGATCTTGTTCGCCGCGTCTTTGACCTGGTCGTTGACGGGCACGAGCCTCGAGCCCTTCAGGTACTCGGCAACGTCGGAGGGCAGCTCGCCGTCCTTTTCCACGAGCTCGGGGCGCGTGACGAGCTCGCGGTCGGCCTTGAAGCTCAGCGTCGCCTTGCGCTCATCGGGCTTGGCGTCCTTGTCCCACTCGATATAGAGCGCCTTGTTGCCGGCGGAGTCCTCGGTGATCTCGGCCGTCTTGGCACCCGGTGCATCGTAGGCGACGTCCGTCACCTTCTGGTACTCGTAGTCCTGAGCGACCGGGACCCACACGCGCACGGACTTGCCCGCCTCGTAGCTGCTCATGTCGAGCTCGGTCGTGACCGTGCCGACGGTATCGTCCTGCCTGTCGGAGCTTGCGGACTTCGAAGAGCCCGCGGTGGAGGCAGACGAGTCGGATTTGGAATTCTGGCCGCACCCGGCAAATGCGAACACGGCAAGGGCGGAAAGCGCAACTGCCGCGACGAGCGTGGCGAGCGCCTTTGGTGAGAGTTTCTTCATAGGTCTTCCCTTTTGCAAATACATCGAGCTGCATCGCCGCACGGCAAGGCACCTCGAACCGTCATGTGGAAAAGCGCGCGAGCAGAAACACGACGCAGAAAAAAACGCGTGCAGGCACCTGCCTGCAGCGGCCTGAGCTGGAAGCATGTCCCGCATCAGAAAATGGCAGCGCATGGCGTGCGGGTGGAACAGGCCCGTGCCCGAGGCCGTTGGAGGCCGCGCGCATTTGCAGAATCGGAAAAGAGCTCCACCGCATGACGGGGCCGAAGGCGCAGAAAAGTTGAATCGAGCCCCGAGTCAGCGCGAAGCGCACTATACCACCGGTATCCCCAGTACAGCCGTCCCATCTCGCGAACGGCACGGGGATACTCCGGCACGCTTACGAAAGCTCCGCAAGCAGCTGCTCGAGCTCGGCGCGGTCGATGGCGCCGACGCGCACCTTCGCGATGTTTCCGCTGCTGTCGACGAATACCGAGGTCGGAAACGCGCTCACGCCGATGTACTTGGCGAGCGAGCAGCGCGTGTCCATGTAGACGGGCACCTCGACGCCGTTCTCTCGCGCCCACGCCACGAAGCCGTCCGCGGAGCGCTCGCCGTAGAACCCCGGCGTGACGACGGAGACGACCTTCACGTCACCCAGCTGCTCGTGCTCTTTGCTGACCTCGTTGAGCTGCCCCAGGTCCGCCACGCACGATGTGCACCAGCTGCCCCAGAACTCGAAGTAGACGGGGCTGCCCGCAAGCTCGCTCATGCGGTGCTTGGTGCCGTCCAGGTCCGTGAGCACGACGTTTTTCCAGGCAGACGAGATGCCGCCCGTGTCTACATCGCCCGCGCTGACGCCCTGCGCATCGGTGACCGACACCTCCGATGTTGCCTCCTCCTGCTTGACGCTCGCATTGGTGGCAAGCCCGCCCACCTGCGTGAAGACCATCCACAGGCCCATGATTGCGATGAGCACGCCGCCTGCCTTCTGGATGGCGGGCAGGTACTTGTGAATCTTCGACAGGCGCGCCAGCAGGAGGTTTGCCGCGAGCGTGATGACGAGAAACGGGATGCACAGGCCGAGCGCGTAGACGAGCAGCAGCCCCGCCCCCGCGGCGACGTTGCCCCCGCCTGCCGCGAGCGCGAGTATGGAGCCCAGGATGGGGCCGACGCACGGCGTCCACCCAAACGAGAACGCAAGCCCCAACAAAAACGCGCTCGCGACGCCTGTTACCTGGACGCGGCGCAGCCCCTTGCGCGAGTCGCGTTGCAGCAGCGGAATCTTCACGAAGCCGGCCAGCACGAGCCCGAAGGCGAACACGACAATGCCGAGCGCGATGGTCACGTACGGGTTGTTGAGCACCGAACCGAGCGCGCTTGCGCCCACCCCGAGCGCGACGAACACGAAGCAGATGCCGAGCACGAAGGCCACCGTATTGGCGCAGCGCCGGGCAAGCCCCAGCTGCTCGTCATCGGCGCCGGTGGTGAGTATGCCCACATAGACCGGCAGCAGCGGCAGGATGCAGGGAGAGAAAAACGACAGGAGCCCCGCGCCGAAGGCGGAGGCGAATTGAGCGATATCCATATGTGTTTCGAAAAACCTTCCGAGCCGAACTCTTCGGGCTAGAGCTTTTCGCCCACCCAAACGTATGCGGTGGAACGTCCCGCGCCCCGTTTTTCGACTGCATGCTCCTTGACGAGCGCGCCGAGGGCGTTTTCCACAGCGGAGACACTTATATCAGGATGCGCCTCGAGAATCTGCCGCTTCGTGACGGGAGCACCCGAACGCGCGACAAACAGGCGCACGCGGTCGGCCTTGCTCGCCCCCACGCCGCAAAGCAGCTCGACTTCGTCGAAAAGACGCTGGTAGGCCTCGTGGACCGCCCCCAAAAAGAACAGCACGTAGGGCGTGTAGTCGTTGCGGCCGCGATCCCAGCCCTCCACGCAGGAGTTGAGCGCCTGGTAGTACTCGTCGGAGCGCTCCTCGATGACCGCGTCGACGCTCGAGTAGCGCGCGACGTCGAAACCGGCCTTGCGCAGCAGCAAGTTGGAGAACAGGCGCGACACGCGGCCGTTGCCCGTGTCGAACGGCCTCACGCACAGCATGTCGACCGTGAACACCGCCGTGAGGATGACGGGGCTGCAGGTGTTGGTGTTGAAGGCATCCGCCAGGCTGTCGCACGCGGCGCCCAAGACGAGCGGGCTTTCGAAGGCGTGCACGGGGCTCACGAGCACCCGCTCGCGGTGCCCGTCGACCATGACCTGCGCGTAGTCGCTCGTGCGGTAGCGGCTCTTCGCGCCGAAGACGCGGTTACAGTAGAGCTGCTCGTACAAGTCGATGACGGTGCCGCTGGAAAGCTCGAGCTGGGCCGCGTGCTCGTCGATGACCTTGAGGGCGCGCGCATAGCCCACATGTTGGGCCATCTCGTCGTCGCCATACGTGTTGCTCCGCACCGCCGCGCGCACCGCACGGACGTCGGGGGAAAGGCCCTCGATGCGGGCGGATGCCACGACGCTGTCGAGCAGCGCCTTCTCGCGCAGCTTCTCGAGCACCTCGGGATGGAAGCCCTCGAGCTGGGCGAGCTTTCCGCGGTCTTCGTACACGCGCACGTTGAGGTCGCCCGCGGCGCGGTGGAACAGGTCTTTGGGCAGGTTGCGATAATCGAACGTCCTCATGTCGTTCCCCCTCCAGGCACGTCTGCGGCGCGCGGTCATGCGCATTGGGCAAAAAACCAACGGAGTATCTGCCCAGTTTGGTATTCGCTCTTAGGCAGAATAACCCAGATTCGTCGCCACTGAACCGACCTGCTCGGTACGTGCACATTCCAGCTGCTTGAATGGTCATAGAGCACTGCCCCGATGGGAAGGAGAAGCAATGGCAAAGCAACTAGTCGTGGACCCCAAGAAGTGCAAGAACTGCCGCACCTGCGAGCTGGTGTGCTCGTTTCGGCACTTCGAGGAGTTCAACCCGAGGCTGTCCAACGTGACGGTCTTCCAGTACGAGCAGGCATCCATCACGGTCCCCATCATGTGCATGCAATGCGACGAGGCCGCATGCGCGGCGACCTGCCCCACCGGAGCGCTCACGCGCGATGCCAACGGCGTCATCACGCACGACGCGAACAAGTGCATCGTGTGCAAGATGTGCGTCAGCGCGTGCCCCCTGGGCAACGTCTCCTACTCCCCCGCAAAGCGCACCATCCACAAGTGCGACATGTGCGACGGCGAGACGTGGTGCGCGACCTACTGCCCGTCTGGCGCGATCAGCGTCGTCGACCCGAACGAGGCCCCCGATAAAAAGCAGCTGGCGGCAGACAAGATGAAGGCAACGCTCGAGGAGGTGCAGGCATAATGATCAGCGCTGGAAACGGCTGGATGGGCACGCTCATCCGCGTCAACTTGACCGACGGCACCATCCGCAAAGAGCCGCTCGACATGAAAAGCGCCAACGACTACGTGGGCGCCCGCGGCCTGGGCACCAAGTACTACTGCGACGAGGTCGACCCCAACATCGACCCCCTCTCCCCCGAGAACAAGATCATCTTCATGACCGGCCCGCTGACCGGCACCGCGGCATGCTCGGGCGGCCGCTACGACGTCATCTCGAAGGGCCCTTTGACCGGCACGATCGACGCGTCCAACTCCGGCGGCCACTTTGGCCCCGAGATCAAGTTTGCCGGCTATGACGGCATCATCTTCGAGGGCAAGGCCGACCACCCCGTCTACCTGCACATCGACGACGAGCTCGTCGAGCTGCTCGACGCAAGCGAGCTGTGGGGCAAAGACGTCCACTACACTACCGACGCGCTCGTGGAAAAGCACGGCAGCGTGCGCGTGGCGACCATCGGCACCCCGGGCGAGCGCGGCATGCTGTACGCCGCCATCATGAACGACAAGAACCGCGCCGCCGGTCGCGGCGGCATGGGCGCCGTCATGGGCAGCAAGAACCTCAAGGCCGTCGTCGTGCGCGGCACGGGCGGCGTGAAGGTGGCACGCCCCAAGGAATTCATGATGGAGGTCACCAAGGCCCGCGCGACGCTGCAGAGTCACCCGGTCACGGGCAACGGCCTGGGCGCGCTCGGCACGCAGATTCTCGTGAACATCGTCAACGAGGTGGGCGGCCTGCCGCTGCACAACGGCCGCGACGGCTCGTTCTGGGACAAGGCCGACGACACGAGCGGCGAGCGCCTCGCGCAGACCTACCTGGTCAAGAACCAGGGCTGCTTTGGCTGCTCGATCGCCTGCGGGCGCGTCACCAAGATCGAGGGCCGCGGAAACCTGGACGGCCTGGGCGAAGGCCCCGAGTACGAGGCCGGCTGGAGCTACGGCGCCGCCTGCGGTGTCACCGACCTGGGCGCCATCGTCAAGTGCAACTTCATCTGCAACGAGCAGGGCATGGACCCGATCTCGCTCGGCTCGACCGTCGCCTGCGCGATGGAACTGTTCGAGATGGGCGCCATCCCCGAGGAAGACATCGGGTTCCCCCTGCGCTTCGGCGATGCCGACGCGATGGCCAAGCTCACCCAGATGTGCGCCGACGGCGAGGGCTTTGGCAAGCTGATCGGTCAGGGCTCCTACCGCCTGGCAGAGCACTACGGTCACCCCGAGCTCTCCATGAGCGTGAAGAAGCAGGAAATGCCCGCCTACGACGGCCGAGCCATCCAGGGCATCGGCCTCGAGTACGCGACGTCCAACCGCGGCGGCTGCCACGTGCGCGGCTACATGATCTCTCCCGAGGTGCTGGGCCTTCCCGTCAAGATGGACCCGCTCGTCACCGAGGGCAAGGCAAGCATGCTCAAGACGTTCCAGGACCTCACGGCGCTGTGCGATTCTGTGGGCATCTGCCTGTTCACGACCTTTGCCATCGGGCTGCCCGAGATTGCCGGCCAGTACCGCGAGGCCGTGGGCAGCGACGAGTCCGATGAGGAGATCCTGCTCAAGGGCGAGCGCATCTGGAACCTCGAGAAACGCTACAACATGGCCGCCGGCATCGAGGCCGACACGCTCCCGCCGCGCCTGCTGCGCGAGGCTCTGCCGAGCGGCCCGGCAAAGGGCAAGGTCAACGAGCTGCAGACCATGCTCGCCGAGTACTACGAGGAGCGCGGGTGGACCGCCGATGGCGTGCCGACCCCCGAAAAGCTCCAGCAGCTCGGCTTCTAGGCACACGCAACACGCAATGGCCGGCGCCCCCGAAACAACGGCGCCGGCCGCGCGCGTTTTCCATGCACTGCGAAAGGAGGATACCCGGCATGCTCGTCAAGTTCTTCGCGACCTACCGCCAGATCACCGGCTGCAGGACCTGCGATATCCCCGCCCCCGACGACGTGCTGGGGCTCATGAGAGAGCTCGCGGACCGCTGGCCGGCGTTTCGCGGGCTCGTGCTCAACGATGCCGGTGACGACAAGGGAGACGACGTCATCATCATGGTGAACGGCCGCCACATCGAGCACCTCGAGGGCGTGCGCACCAAGCTCTCCGAGCAAGATTACGTCGCCGTCACCCCACTCGTCGCCGGAGGATGAGAGGCATCTATGACCCCAGAAGAGCAAGCCTCGAAAATCGAGGAGATCATCGCCGCATATCCCGCGAACCGCCGCTATGCGCTGGCGGCGCTGCAGGACATGCAGCATGCGTTCAACTACATACCACAGCCCGCCTTCAAGGCGCTCGCCGCGCGGCTCGGCTGCCCCGAGTCGCAGCTCTACTCCATGGCGACGTTCTACAAGGCGCTTTCGCTCACCCCGAAAGGCGAGCACATCATCAAGATCTGCAACGGCACCGCCTGCCACCTGCGCGGCTCGATGAGCCTCGCGACGCAGCTCAAAAACGAGCTGGGCATCGACCCGGGCCAGACGACCGAAGACGGCAAGTTCTCCGTCGAGTTCGTGAACTGCCTGGGCTCGTGCGCTCTCGCGCCGGTTATGGTCGTGGACGGCACCTACCACAACAAGCTGCGCGTCGAGCAGGTGAAAAAGATTGTCGCACTGTACGCTGACGGCGAGAGGAGCGG
>JBJEHP010000169.1:0-8823 GCA_051876145.1 Coriobacteriales bacterium
AAGGTTGAGGAGGAACTCATGGTTGACAAGAACGAACGCATCGCGATCATCGGCGGCGGCCCTGCAGGTCTTTCTGCCGGCATGTACCTCGAGAAGGCCGGGTTCGAGAACTACGTCATCTTCGAGCGCAACGGCTGGGTGGGCGGCAAGTGCCATTCGCCCAACTACAAGGGGCGCCGCTACGAGATGGGCGCCATCATGGGCGTTCCCTCGTACTACGCCGTCCACGACGTCGAGGAGTTCTGCGGCGTGACGCACGAGGGCGGCCCCAAGCTCAACCGCAACTACAAGGACCTTCAAGGCAACGTCATAGACCCCTTCGACGCGAGCGATCCCGCGCGCGTGGAGCTCGTGGGCGAGATGCGCAACCAGGTCAAGAAGTTCGGCGAGCTGCTCGCCACCAAGTACAAGGGCTATGACGTCAACGGCCACCGCGGCGTGGCGCAGGGCCGCTACGACGGCGACGCGGTCACCCCGCAGCGCGAGCACATTGAGGGCGAGAACGAGAACCTCAAGGACCTCGCGCTTCCCTTCAAGGAGTTCTGCGAGAAAAACGGCGTGCCGCTGGTCCAGCAGATCTGGATCGGGCCGTTCACGAGCTTCGGCTACGGCTACTTCGACGAGATTCCCGCGGCGTACGTGCTCAAGTACCTCGACTTCCAGACCACGATGAACTTCGTCAAAATCAACCTGTGGACATGGAAGGAAGGCACGCAGTCCATCTGGGAGACGCTCAACGCCGCCCTCAAGCACCCGGCGCTGCTCAACTCCGACATCACGGACGTCAAACGTGCCGACGGCAAGGTCACCATCACGGTCAACGGCCGCGTCGAGGTATTCGACAAGCTCATCGTGACCGCGCCGCTGCAGTTCTTCGGCCAGTACGCCGACATCCGCGACGACGAGAAGGCGCATTTCGACAAGATCGAGTTCGAGCGCTACGACACGCAGGCCTTCCTCACCAAGCCCGAGGACGCGCCGGAGATTTCGTACTACATCATGGAGAACATGGTGCCCGAGCGCCTCGGCCATCTGATGGTCTACTACCGCCGCTGGGCAGACACCGTCGACCAGCCGTACGTGACCTACACGCTGCGCAAGCACGCAGGCGGCGAGGAGCTCGACTACGAGCAGACCAAAAAGCAGGTGCTCGACGACCTCACCGTCATGGGCAACCCGGCCGAGAAGGTCATCGACGAGGGCAAGTGGTACTACTTCCCGCACGTGCTCACCGACGATTACGCGGCGGGTTGGTACGACGAGGTCGAGGCCATGCAGGGCAAGTACGACACCTATTACGCCGGCGAGGTCATGAGCTTCGGCGATATGGACGAGACGGCCGAGTACAGCCGCGAGCTGGTCGAGCGCTTCTTTGCCGAGTAGGGCATGCGCCATGCGTCCGCCGAGAAGGTACACGGGCTTTGCCGAGCTTGTCGAGGCGGGCGCACGCGAGCGCGGATGCCAGGTGGCGTTCGTGCACGAGCGGGCGGGCAGGGTCGAAGACGTCACGTGGAACGACTTTGCCGCCCGCGTGCAGGCGCGCGCAGCCGAGCTGAAAGGCGATGCGCGCGCCTGCGAGGCGGTCTTTGCCGACGGCTCGCTTGCATCCATCGTCGAGGTGTTCGCGTGCGCGGTGACGGGCATCCAGGTGGTGCTCGCCGCCGCCGATGCCCCCGAGCAGGAGGCGGCAGAGCTTGTCGCGGCAGGCGATGCCGATGCCGTCTGGCCTTCCGCGCGTGCCGCAGGTGGGGTGCGCGAGGCCCTGCGCGGCGATGACGGGCGCATCGAGCGGCCCGGGTTCGGCCGCATCCTGTTCTTCACGAGCGGAACGACGTCTCGCGCCAAGCCAGTCGCGCTGACGGATGCGAGCCTGATGGCAAGCGCGTACAACGGCTCGGCGCTGCTGCCGCTTTGCGAGGACGACTGCGTGCTCGACGTGCTGCCGCTCTCGCACGTGTTCGGCTTTGTGTGCGGCGTGCTGTGGGGGCTGTCCTGCGGTGCGCGCGTCGCGCTGGGGCGCGGCAAGAGGCACCTGCTCGACGATGCCAAGACCTTCCACCCGACGGTCATGCCGCTCGTGCCCGCGCTGCTGCGCTTCTTTCTGCACCACCACCTGCTCAACCCCGAGCTGCGCCTTGTCCTCACGGGCGCGGCGCCGTGCCCGGCAGAGCTCGTTGAGCTGGCGCGCAGTGCCGGGCTCGAGGTGCACTGCGGCTACGGGCTCACCGAGACGAGCTCGGGCGTGGCGCTTTCCTTGGGGGAGGACACGGAGGCGCTCACGCTGTGCCCCGAATGCGCGGTGGAGGTCTCTGCTGCGGGGGAGCTGCTCGTGAGCGCGCCGACCTGCCAGATGCAGGGCTACTACGGCAGGCCCGAGGACACGCGCCGCGCGCTTGAGGGAGGAGTGCTCCACACGGGAGACGTCGGCTTCATCGACGATGCGGGGCTTTTGCACGTGAGAGGGCGCGGACGCGACGTGGTCGTGCTCGACTCGGGCGTCAAGCTGCACCTGCCCAGCTGCGAGCAGCGTCTTCGGGAGGAATTCGGCCAAGACGACCTCGCCGTCGTCGTTTCCGAAGGGGTGCCCGTGCTCGTCTGCGGCGCGTTCTCGCCGACGGGGCAGGAAGGCGGCTGGGATGTCGCCGAGCTCACGCGCAAGCTGCGCGGCATGCGTCTGTCCGAAGGCCGCGATGCCCGCATCGCGCACGTCGTCGAGCTGGGGCATCCGCTGCCGCGCACGGCGGGTGGCGATATCCAACGTTGGAAGATTGCAAAGGAGGTCGCGCGATGTCCGAGAAAGAGCAGATAATGGCGCGCGCAAAGCAGATCATCGCCGAGCAGGTCGAAACCGAGGTCGAGCATCCCGAGCAGATCGGTCCCGACACGCCGCTCGACTTGGAAGATGGCGTCGACTCGCTCGGCTTCATCTACGTGCTCACCACCCTCGAGGCCGAATACGGCTCGAAAGTCCCCGACGGCGTGTGGAACGACATCCACACGCTCTCCGAGCTCGCCGACGCCATCCTCGAATACCGCACGAGCTAGCGGGAGCGCAGCCACGGCACGGCGGCTAGCGCCCCGCGTCGAGCAGCGCGAGCACGTCGTCGCGCGTGATGGTCGTGGAGCCGAGCGCCTCGCCGCCCACCACGGAATCCGCGAGCTCGCGCTTGCGCTGCTGCAGGGCAAGGATGCCCTCCTCGATCGTGTCCTTGACGATGAGCTTGAAGACGGTGACCGTGCGCGTCTGCCCGATGCGATGGGCGCGGTCGGTCGCCTGGTTTTCCGCCGCGACGTTCCACCAGGGGTCGTAGTGGATGACGATGTCGGCGGCCGTGAGGTTGAGGCCCACGCCGCCGGCCTTGAGCGAGATGAGAAAGACCGGCACCGCGCCTTCCTGGAAGCGCTTGACGAGCCGCATGCGCTCTTCTTTGCTCGTCGAGCCCGTGAGCATCTGGTAGGCCACGCCATCGCTGTCGAGGCGCGTGGCGATGAGGTCGAGCATGCTCGTGAACTGCGAGAACAGTAGGACCGAGTGGTCTGCCTCGAGCGCGGTCGAGATAAGCTCCATGCAGGTGTCGAGCTTGGCGGAGCCGCCCGTGTAGTTGTCGTAGAGCAGGCTGGGGTCGCAGCACAGCTCGCGCAGCTTCGAGAGCTCCGCGAGGACCTGCAGCTTCGACCCCGCAAAATCCTCGGGCAGTTGCTTGGCGATGCTGCGCGCGAGCTTGCTCGCGCTCGCCCGGTACAGCTTGTCCTGCTCGCCGGCCATCTCCGCGTAGACGACGTTCTCGTTCTTCTCGGGCAGGTCGCCGAGCACGTCGCCTTTCAGGCGGCGCAAGATAAACGGGCCGACTAGGCTCTGCAGGCGCTTCGCCGCCGCCTCGTCGCCGTTGCCGATGGGCGTTGAGAAGCGGCGCGCGAACTCCTTCTGCGTGCCGAGCACGCCCGGCATGAGAAAGTCGAAGATGCTCCACAGGTCGGAGAGGCGGTTTTCCACGGGCGTGCCCGTGAGCGCGAAGCGCGTCTTGGCAAAGAGCCGCTTGACGCTGCGCGCCGCCTGCGTCTTCGCGTTCTTGATGTAGTGCGCCTCGTCGAGCACGACGGTCCCGAACGAGAGACAGGCGAGCTGGTCGATGTCGCGCCTGACGTAGTCGTACGAGGTGACGAGCACATCGAAGCCGCCCGCCGCCGCGATCGCGTCCCTGCGCTGCGCCTTGGTTCCCACGAGCGCAGCCGCCTTGAGACCGGGCGCGAAGTGTGCGAGCTCGGACATCCAGTTGTAGACGAGCGAGGCGGGGCACACGACGAGCGAGGTACCGGCCTCGCCTTGCGGCCGCGTTGCAGCCTCGTGCAGCAGGTAGGCGATCGTCTGCAGGGTCTTTCCAAGGCCCATGTCGTCGGCGAGGATGCCGCCGAACCCCAGCTTGCCGAGCAGGCACAGCCAGCGGTAGCCCTCCTCCTGGTAGCTGCGCAGCGTTGCGTCGAGGCCGTCTGGCAGGGGGATGTCGGAATCTGCGATGGTCTCGAACTCGCGCACGATGCGGCGGAAGCCCTCGTCGCGCGAGAAGCGCACGCCGTCTGCGCGCTTGAGCAGCGCGTCGACGAACAGGGTGCGACTTGACGGCAGCTCGACGTCGGACTCGATCAGGCGCGCCGCATCCACGTCGAGCCCCTCGGCAAGCTCTGCCACGCGCGCGATCGAGGCGCCGATGCGCACGACGTCGCCGTTGTCCAGGCGCACGTACTGCTGCTTGCGCTGGTAGGCGGCAAGGTAGGCGAGTAGTTCCTCGTTCGTAAGCTCGCTCGAGTCGACGCTCAGGCGCAGGCTGCCCGCGGCAACCGATGCCTCCACCTGCACGCTGGGCGACGTGCGCACCCGCACATGCGCGAGCCGCTCGCTCAGCAGCACTTCGCCAAGCTGCTCGAGCTCGGCCAAGCCCTTCGAGAAGAGCAGGTAGTACCCCTCGTCATCGTCGGTGGGCATCCACGGGTCGACCGGGTCGGTGTCCGAAGCCCCGCCGTAGACGGAGCCATACCTGAAGCGAGCCGTCAGGTAGTTGGGCGTGTCGTTGTCGCCGAGCGGGAAGTAGGTGCGCACGATTTCCTGCGCGGACATCTCCTTCTCGACGTCGCGTACGGGCTGCCCTTTTCGCGCGTCGTCGAACAGCCCGACGATGCGGTCGTCGTAGGAGACTTGAGCATGGCAGCTGATTGCGCCGTCTTCCAGCCCGATGCGGAACTCGAACTCCGGCTCGGGCGGCAGCAGCTCGTCGAGCTCGGCGGGCGCGGCAAGGCGGGCGTGCTCGCGCAAGGGAGCAAGAATCGTCGCGCAAAACGCCGGCATGTCCGCGTCGGCGATGACGAGCTCTTGCTCTTGCGGCAAGACGCTCTTGCAGAACAGCCCGAGGTCGTGGACGAATTCCGCGCTGAGCTGCCAGGCGCCGTCCGGGGTGATGAGAAAGCCGGTGTCGCCGTCGCCGGAGGCGAACACCGCCTCGGATGGGGCGAGCGAGAGCAGGTAGCCTTCGCGCGCGTCGTCATGGCGGATCTCGACGTCGAGGGTGGGGTCGCCGTCGGTGACGGGGATGGTCGCCTTGCTGCGCCCGCTGGGCGTGTCGATGTCCTCGTACTCGTAGACGACAGTCGTGCCGACCAGCATCGAGAGCAGCTTCACGAGCTGCTCGGAGCGCAGGGGGAGCGTCTTGGTGCTGGGCTTGCTGCTGGAATACACGTAGGAGCGCCGCCCGTAGAGTTCGAACGCCGAGCTCTGGGCGTCGACGATGGTCTGCAGCGCCTCGATGAGCTGGTTGGCGCGCGGCGTGAAGGCGGACTTGGTGTGGATAAACGAGAGGCTCTTGCCGTACGTGTAGGGGGCGCCGTCGCGCCAGGCGGCGACGAGCTCGTCGATGTGCTTGACGAGGTAGCTCGTCTTGCCGCGACTCACCCTGAGCCCGATGTGCCACATGCCGTCTGAGTCGTAGCAGCCCGAGCTGTACTGTGCGTTGACGCCGCGCGCAATGATGACGGTCAGGTCGGCAGGCATCTCGTCTGCGGCCGCCTCGGATGCGGCGTGCTGCGATGCGCCCGAGGCGGTGGCGCGGGAGTACTCGGCATAGAGGTCGAGCATGTGCTCGACCTGGAAGCTCGTGCGCGCCTTCTGCACGGGGCGCGGCTTGGGCTGCCTGCGGGCGCGGGCGGCGGGCGTCTTCTTCGGCTTGGCTTTTTCCTCCGGTCTGCCCTCTGGCTTTTCCTCGGCCTGTTCCTCGGCTATAAGGGCGGGCGAGGCACGGAAGGCGAGGGCGATGGCGTGCTTGCACATGCCGGGCATCGACTGCGCCGCGGGGCAGGTGCAGCCAAAGCCGGTGACCTCCTGCGTGGCGGTGTCGATGGTGACGCGGGTGCGGTACACGTTGTTGCCCGACCCGCGCACCTCGGCGCTGACCATGGCCTCGGTTCCCGTGTGGGAGTCGAGCTGGATGTCCCGGATGCCGCCGCTGCTCGCGATCTTGAAGCCGCGCGTGACGGCATCGGGGTAGCTTGCCTGGTCAACGATCGACTTCTCGAGCATGCCTTCTCCATTTCCGCGTTGATGCTGCACGGGACCATTATGCGCGAGTTTTCCCGCCCGCAGCGCGCCAGGATTCACGTGCCCTGGCAAAGGCGCGGCACGAAGGGACAGGCCGGGGTGTCCCTTCGAACCAAACTGGCACGATACCCACGGCCCCTCGTGTCAAAAAATAGCTGTTGCAATTTGTTTTCAACGTCCTACAATGCGAGCCACAACCGAATAGGGTGTCAAAGTCGTTGACGAGAACAACATCTTCGAGAAACCGGTTACAGCGAGTCGGGTATGGTGAAAGCCGATAGCCAACGCCTCGAGCGATTATCCTCTCCGAGACGCGGGTCCGAACAACAGTAGCTCCCGCCGGGATTCCCCGTCAGGAAAAGCGCATGATGGTGCGTAAGAGAGCTGGGCGTCGTTGGCGTCCGGAACAAGGGTGGTACCGCGGATTTCATGATTCGTCCCTCGTAGCCTAGGTCGGGCTGCGGAGGGATTTTTTATTGCCTGCATTTGCGTGCGAGGGAAGGAAACGGATTATGAAAGTTCTGCAAAAGGCAAGCAGCGTCCTGTCGAGCAAGTCGTCTCTGTTCGTCATCGCCGCGGCGGTCATCACGCTGGTCTGGCCCGCCTTCATGGCGTGGGTCAACATCAAGCTCTTCGTCGACCCGCTCGGCAACAGCTTCACCTGGTCGTCGCTCATCATCGGCTTCATCATGTTCTGCATGGGCCTGACGCTCACCAAAGACGACTTCAAGATCTTGGCCAAGCGCCCGGTCGACCTGCTCATCGGCGCGGCGGCGCAGTATCTGATCATGCCGTTTTCGGCACTGGCGCTCGTCCACCTGCTCAACCTGCCCCAGGCGCTCGGCATCGGCCTCATCATCGTTGGGTGCTGCCCCGGCGGCGTCTCCTCGAACATCATGAGCTACCTGTGCCACGGCGACGTCGCGTACTCGGTGGGCATGTCCACGGTCTCCACGATCCTCGCGCCGCTCATGACGCCGCTGCTGGTCACGTGGATGGCATCTGGCATGAGCGTCGACATCGCGCCGTTCCCGATGTTCCTCTCCATCACCGAGACCGTCATCCTGCCGGTCGCCCTGGGCTGCATCCTCAACATCCGCTTTGGGGACTCCGAGGCGTTCAAGAGCGTGGCATCGTGCATGCCCGGCGTCGCGGTGCTCGGCCTTGCCGCCGTTGTGGGCGGCGTGACCTCCTCGCAGGGCAGCGTCTTTTTCACCTCCGGCATCATCGTGTTCGTCGCCGTGCTGCTGCACAACGCCGTCGGGTACCTGCTCGGCTACGGCGCCGGCAGGCTCTTCCGCTTCAACACGGCCAAGAAGCGCACCATCTCGCTCGAGGTCGGCATGCAGAACGCGGGCCTCGCGACCAACCTGGTCACCACGTCCGCGCAGTTCGCGGCGATCCCGCAGGCAGCGGTTATCTGCGCGGTGTCGTGCGTGTGGCACTCCATCTCCGGCACGCTGCTGGCAGGGTTCTTCGCACACCTCGACGAGCGCCGCGGGATGGCGCAGGACGCAGCCGCTCCTGCTTCCGAGCTGAAGAAGGAAGCCGCGTAAGGCACGCGTGCTGGCGGATTTTCCCGTACTCCGACCCCTTGCCCTGCCTTCGTCTCGAGGAGGCGGGGCCGGGCGAGGGGCACGGCATGGCACATCGACCCGAAACGGCGCTGCGGGCACGCAGCGTGCCCGGCGTGAATGCGGGGACTACGCCAAAAGATGCAATAGGACAAATTTCGAAGCAATCTCTTGTGCAGTTTGCGCTTCTTACCAGCTCACGCGCTAACTTTTCGTGCAAAGTGCACAGTTTTCGCATCCAAACCCGCACAGTCCCCTCCGATGCATTTCTCTTTCCGGTACAGGAGAATCGTTCATGCTGAGGAGAATGCTTTGGAGAGGAGTCCCCGGGGGTTACGGGGACGTAAAGAGGATGCGGGTGAGATTGCGATGAGTTTGACCCTGAATATTGTCGAGCACGAGCTGCAGCCCTATGGGCATGTGCACCGGAGCTGCGCCGACAACCCGTCGTTTTCGAACCTCAGGTTCTACGTCGGCTCGTCCGAAGTCGCCATTCACGAAGGCTCGCTGTACCTCGTATCGCGCCGCGAAAGCGCCTCCACTCTGGCCAAGCAGGGCATCTCGTGCCTGTATGTGAACGCCGTCGACGACGAGCCCTGCGAGGATGCGGTGATTTCTGTCACGGGCGGAAAGAGCCCGCTCGTGGTCCTCGACGGGCTGCTCAAC
>JBJEHP010000170.1:0-2354 GCA_051876145.1 Coriobacteriales bacterium
TCGGTCCTCGATGGGGTGGCGGTCATGCCAAGGCAGAACTTGGGCTGGAAATACTCGAGAATCCTTTGGTAGCTGTTGCTTCCGGTGCGATGCGCCTCGTCGATGACGATATAGTCGAATTCCTTCGGGTTGAATTCCTCGAGATGTCCCTTCAAGGTCATGACCATGGCAAACACGCACGAGGCGTTCGGCTTGATAGACCCACCAGCGTAAAGGCCGTATGTATGGGTGTCTCCCAGAATTGTCTTGTAGCTTTTCAGGGAAGCCCGCAAGATCCGTTCTCGATGCGCGATGAACAGCACGCGGCTTGGATGGCATTTCTCCACGTCCATCGCGGAGAGGAACGTTTTGCCCGTGCCCGTCGCAGAAACGAGCAGGGCGCGCGGTTCGTGGCGCTCGTGAAGAACGGCGAGTGCTTCGAGTGCGAGTTGCTGCATCTTGTTGGGTCGAATGCCCCCTTCTGAGAAGCCGGGGGAGCCGGCCGATGAAGTGGATTGCGGTGGGGAGTAGACGTAGGCTGCACGCGTTGTTGCAGGCTGCTGGTCTGCCAGCCGCTCATCGCGATACCGCTGGTAGCCCTCGATCCAGCTTCGGGTGACCGCCGTGGTCTGCTCGTCAGTCCAGAGCGCCTCGAAGGCGGAGGAGGCCTCTTTGAAGATTTCTCCGTTTTCGAACGAGCGGAACAAGACGTTCCACTCCTGATTGCAGGTGAGCGCGCTGTCCGTCAGGTTCGAGCTGCCGATGATTATCGTCGAGATTCCGTTGCGGTCGAACAGGTAACCCTTCGCGTGCAGGTCCCCTTGAAAGACGCGACATTCGATATTGGGGTATTCGAGGAGCTTTTTCAGGGCCTCCGGATCGTTGAAGTTCAGGTAGGTCGAAGTGAGTATTCTGCCGGGCACGTTTCGGCGCTTGAGCTCGTTGAGCAGCTCAACGAGCACCTGCACTCCGCTCGAGGTGATGAAGGCGACGGAGAAATCGAACCTGGCGCAATTGGAAAGCTCTGTTTTGAGTATCGAGAGGACGTTGCTGCCGGCATGCTTGTCGTTGGTGACGATGCGCGGCATGTAGCGGTCGTCTGCCGCTGGGTTTTCCTCGATGAAACTTGATTTCAGGCTGTTCTCGAAATCCACCATGTTGTACGTGCGCGCGCCCATAAGACCCCTTGGAGTAGTAACTGCAGGTAGTAACCAGGATCCGGCAAGCTGGGGTTATTGAAAAGGAGGCAATGCCTGGAGCGGCCGCATGCCTTCCGAAGCCGGTGCAGGACGCAGAGCAATCTGTGCGGCAGAGCTCTCCGCTTCAGCTCTTCTCCGCCAACTCCCGCACATACTTCAGCATTGGAATAAACTACAACCTGGCGCAGCTTATGGGATGACCTGCGCCCGTCGTGCTCGCACCAGCTTTGGACTCACGGCGATTAACTGCAAGCAGAAGGGGAGTATCGTGAACGAAAACGTTGTTGCATCAACGGCGCGAGCGAGGGGCCTGCGCCATCTGGTCTTGGCGGTGGGCATCGCTGTGCTGTGCGCACTCTGCATCGGCTTGGTGGGGTGCGGTGGGCCGTCTCCGACGGACGTCACCAAACAGGCAATCGAGGCGGTGAAGGCGCAGGATACCGATGCGCTCGCGAAGGTCTATGCGGGAGATGCGGCAAATATCTCCACCGACATGTTCGCCTCCACGTCGGAAGGCGAGGAGCTCGCGGATTCTTCAGACCTGACCGACGACCAGCAGCAGGTGGTCAAGGACTTCTACAGCAAGCTTCTGGACTTCGACTATACCTTGAGCGACGAGCAAATCGACGGCGACTCGGCTACGGTCAAGGTCACCATCAACACCTACAACTTCGGCAGCGCGCTCAACAAGGTGTTCCAGGACGCACTGAGCACCGCCTTCATGTACATGTTCAGCAATGACCAGGATGCGGCGCAGAAGGCCACGACGCAGGCCATGATCGACTCGCTCGACACCCAGATGAAGAGCCTGACGGACAAGGACAAGAGCGCAACTGCCACGGTGTCGCTCCAGAAGCAGGACGGCAACTGGGTGGTCCAGCCCTTCGACGGCGACTTCTACAACGCGCTGACCGGCGGTGCATACGACCTGTCGAACAACATGCAGAAGTCGTTCGGCTCGAACAGCTAGCCCCAACGGCTCGTCGTTCGCATCGGTCTTTCGGCATGCACAACCCCTTGACGCAGCGCATCGAGTAGCGCAATAATCCTCGCCGCTAGTTGTACTAGAAAACCAACTATAAAAAACTAGGAGTCTTCATGCGCAATTTCTCCAAGCAAAACATCTTCATGTTCATCGCGGCCCTGTACTGCTCGTGCCTCATCGTCTCGAACATC
>JBJEHP010000171.1:0-8774 GCA_051876145.1 Coriobacteriales bacterium
AAGGAGTTCTACCAGGCGCTCGTCCGCCCGATGAAAGGGGTTGACGACACGTTCATCCGCGTCGTCACGCACTCGCTCGAGACGCTCAACAACGAGATCATCGCAGAGCTCTCCTCGACGGAAGGCTACGAGGCGGAGTACGCGTCGTACTTTTTCGCGGCGTCACAGGCCATGCTCGTCCAGAAGTGGATCTTCGACGGGTTTCCTATCGAGCCCAAAGAGCTCGCCGCGCTCTACAAGAAGATGCTGAACGAGTACTGGCTCAATCAGTTCTGAGGACGGGTGACATTCCGCCCACTCTGTATACCGTCCAAACCCATTCGCGCGGTATCGGTCCAGGAGGGGTCATAGCTTGCCCGACTCGAGAATTGGCCCCAGACCGGCCGCTCGGTACCTTTGAACCATAAGCAGGAGACGATGGGGAGCGCCGACTCTCCTGTGATGTCTGGAACCTGTTTTTCCAAGATGGTTCGAGGAAAGGAGCGGGAGCATGAGCGAGAGGGATGGCTACACCACAACGGTGCAGAGTATCGCAAGCGGCGGTACGGGCGGTGAGCCAACGGCAGTCGACACCAAGGACGGAAAGATTGTACGCATTCGTCCTTTGCACATCGACGAGAAGTACACGCCCGAGGAACTGGCCGATTCCATGTGGGAGCTCGACGTCGACGGCAAGAAGCTGCGTCCGGAGATGAAGGCAGCGCCCAACTACATGGCACTTGCGTACAAGGAGCGCGTGTACTCTAAAAACCGCGTGCGCAAGCCGCTGAAGCGCGTCGATTGGGAGCCCGGCGGCGACCCGGAGAAGATCCACGCGGAAAACCGCGGCAAGTCAAAGTTCGTGGAGATCAGCTGGGACGAGGCTCTCGACATCATGGAGTCCGAGCTCAAGCGCCTGATCGACAAGTACGGCCCCTACACCGTGCTGTGCGTGGGCGAAGACGGGCACCGCGAGTCCAAGGACCTGCACGCGGGCGGCGGCATGCACGCGACCGTGATGAACTTCCTGGGCGGCTACACGCGCGAGACCCGCACCCCCGACTCGGTCGAGGGCTGGTACTGGGGCGCGAAGCACTTCTGGGGCTCGGGCTTCAACCATGGCGGCGGCCTGATCGCCCCACCGCAGAACAACTACAGCAACTACAACGTCATGAAGGACGTCTCGGAGAACTCCGATCTGCTGGTGTTCGACGCCGGCGACTGGGAGCTGACGCAGAACTACGCGTCCATGTTCTTCTCCAGGGTGCTCAAGTACTGGGAGGAGCTGGGCAAGGAGTTCGTCTCGGTCGACCCGTTCTGCAACTACACCGCGGTCTGCCACAAGACCTTCAAGTGGATCCCGATCCTGCCCAACACCGACGCCGCGCTCGACTTTGGCGCCATGTACGTGATGATCACCGAGGGCATCTACGACAAGGAGTACATCGACACCCATTCCGTCGGCTTCGACAAGCTCGTCGACTACGTCTTGGGCAAGGAAGACGGCATCCCCAAGACGCCGAAGTGGGCCTCCGAGCGCTGCGGCATCCCCGAGCACACCATCAAGGCCTACGCGCGCAACCTGTGCAAGAAGCGCGCCTCGCACGTGCACTACAGCTCGGGCTCCATCAAGACGCCGTACTCGCATGAGCCGGGGCGCACCCAAGCGTACCTGCTCGCCATGCAGGGCCTTGGCAAGCCGGGCGTGCAGCAGCTACACCTCGAGGCGACCAACATGGGCAAGGAGAAGCTCGCGCAGTCTTCGACCCGCCCGTTCTCGATGCTCAACCACTGCCGCATGTTCTACCCGTCCGGGCAGTCGCTGCCCCGCACCGCCATCGCCGAGGCGATCCGCAACGGCCATGTCGAGTGGTACGGCAGCCCCTGCATCGTCTACGTCGACACCGAAGAGCAGTTCAAGAAGTTCACGTACCCGGGCAACCCACAGGTCGCGCTCATGATGGCGCAGGCCATGGCGAAGCGCGCGGGCACGGAGATCCCCACCGAGGAGCCGAAGATCTCTCCGATCCACATGCTGTGGTCCGAGAAGCCCTGCAACATGAACTGCTGGAACGGCGGCTTCGAGTTCCAGGACGCCATCCGCAGCCCCCAAGTCGAGTTCTTCGTCACCAACCACCAGTGGCTCGAGAACGACTCGCTGTTCTGCGACCTGGTGCTGCCCGTCACCACGTGCCTCGAAGACGACGACACCATGGGCGCGAGCATGACCGTCGGCATGCGCTACGCGGGCTACACGCCGCATGCGTGCGACCGTGTGGGCGAGTCCAAGTCCGACTGGGAGATCGCCCTCGAGGTGCTCGACCGCTTTGGCATGCGCGAGAAGCTCGACTACGGCATGTCCACCCAGCAGTGGCTCGAGTACGGCTTCAACACCTCGCAGCTGCCGACCGAGGTCGATTGGGACACGCTGGTCGAGAAGGGGCTCTACTATCCCAAGCTGGAGGAGAACTGGCGCGACGAGCTGCCCGGCATGCGCGGCTTCTACGAGGACCCCGAGAAGTACCCGCTCGACACGCCGTCCGGCAAGCTCGAGTTCTACTCGCAGGCGCTCGCGGACCACTTCCCCGACGACAAGGAACGCCAGCCGATGGCCAAGTGGATCGTCGGCGGCCCCGCCGAGGAAGGCTGGACGCACGACGAGAGCCTGTGGGGCGAGCGCTGCAAGAAGTACCCGCTGCTCGTCACGGCAAACCCGGCGCGCTTCCGCGTGCACGTGCAGGGCGACGACATCGCCTGGTACCGCGAGATCGAGACCACCAAGGTGAAGGGCCCCGACGGCTACCTGTACGAGCCGCTGTGGATCAGCCCCGAAGACGCCGATGCGCGCGAGATCCAAGACGGCGACATCGTCAAGCTCTTCAACGACCGCGGCATCGTCCTCACGGGTGCCCGCATCTCCGAGCGCGTCATGCCCGGCTCGGTCGTCGTCGCGAAGGGCTCGCGCGTCGACCCGATCGCACCGCACATCGACCGCGGCGGCGCCATCAACCTGATCAGCCCCGAAGAGACCGTCTCCAAGAACTGCAAGGGGTTCGTGGTCACCGGGTACCTGGTCGAGGCGGAAAAGCTCAGCCAAGAGGAATACGACGGCTGGAAGAGCGAATACCCCGAAGCATTCGAACGCGCTTACGATCCGGGCGAGGGCATTACGCGCGACGCCTGGGTTGTCGAGGCATAAGAGAGAGGCTGAGATACCATGAAAGGCTTTCTGATTCATGCAGATAAATGCGTAGGCTGCCATGCCTGCCAGATCGGCTGCAAAGACGAGCACTGCGGCAACTGCTGGATGCCCTACACCCAAGAGCAGCCCGAGTCGGGGCAGTTCTGGATGAAGGTCGACCAGAAGGAGCGCGGACAGCGCCCGCAGGTCAAGGTGAGCTACATCCCCACGCCCTGCCAGCACTGCGAGAACGCGCCGTGCATCGCCGCGGCACGGGACGGTGCGGTGTACCGCCGCGACGACGGCCTGGTCATCATCGATCCCGAGAAGGCGAAAGGCCAGCGCCAGCTCGTCGACGCATGCCCCTACGGCAAGATCTTCTGGAACGAGGAGCTCGAGCTGCCGCAGAAGTGCACGGGCTGCGCGCACCTGCTGGACGACGAGGACTCGCCGATCCGCGTGCCGCGCTGCGTCGACAACTGCCCCGTCCACGTCATCGAATTCGGCGAGCTCGACGAGCTCGACCTCGAGGGCGCCGAGGTCCTGCACCCCGAGTACGGCACCAAGCCGCACGTCTACTACAAGGGGCTTCCCAAGAAGTTCATCGCCGGCACGGTGTTCACGCCCGCCGACGAAGAGATCGTCGAGGGCGCGCAGGTCGTCGTCACGAACGGCGAGCAGACCTACACCGACACGACGAACAGCTGGGGCGATTTCTGGATCGACGACCTGCCCGACGATGACTGGACGGTCACCATCACCGGCGCGGGCAAGGAGAAGGTCCTCAACGTGAGCACGGTCGACGAGGACAGGGGACTCGGCGACATCCCCTTGGCGTAGGGCCTGGGGCATGTGCCCAACGAGCGAGTTCCACGCGGGCAAGACGAGTCGGGGAGGGGGCAACCCCCGGCTCGCCCCGGTGTGGATCGTGCGCGTCGACTATGGGGCAAACGAGCTCTTCGATGCCGACGGGAACGGCTACTACGAGCTTCCCGACGGCGGGTGGATGAAGTTCGGCCCCGTCTGCGAGGGCAGCATCAGGTATTGGGGCAGCGGCTCGCATGCCGGCCACATCAACCTGCTGCCCGCAGAGCAGTACCGCGACGGCACATGGGTAAACGTGATGGGCTGAGCGCAAGGGTGGGGACTCTGGCGCATGCAAGCCCGCAAGACCAGTCAGCGAGGAGGAACTATGTACGAAACGCTCTTGAGCAAGTACGGGGTACGTCAGCTTGGCTTCTACGTGAAAAGCATCGAGGAGACCGCCGCGTTTATGGCGAAGAGCTTCGGTGCGGGGCCGTTTTTCGACATGGGCGTCAACGAGCCCGCAAAGCTGCAGCTGCGCGGCGCCGAGTGCGAATCGCTCACGCGCTGCGCGCTGGGCCACATGAACGACGTGCAGATCGAGCTGATCGAGCCCGCCAACGACGAGCCGAGCGTCTACACCGAGGCGGGCGGCTTTGGGCTGCACCACATCTGCCTGTGGACCGACGACCTGGCAAAGACGATCGAGGAGTTCAAGGCAGAGGGCGTCGAGGTCGCCATGGAAATGGTCTCGGGGCAGGGGCTTCCCGTCGTGTATCTGGACACCGTCGAGGAGCTGGGCGTCTACGTCGAGGTGAACCCACCGCTCGAGCAGCTGTACCAGGGCATCAAGATGCAGCACGAGAACTGGGACGGGACGCGCCCGCTGCGCTCGGTCGCCGAGCTCATGGGCAGGTAGCGCCCTGCGAGAAGCTGCATCAGCCGGTTCGGACAAATGTGAAAGCGAGGGAACTCATGACAACTGACAATCCTTATGACCTTTCCGACCGCGTCGCCCTCATCACGGGAGGAAGCTCCCACGGCATCGGCAACCAGTCGGCAAAGGTCCTCGCCGCCCACGGGGCAAAGGTGTTCTTGGTCGCGCGGCGCGAGGAGAAGCTGAAGGACGCCTGCGCAGAGATCGAGGCCGCAGGCGGCGTCGCGTCGTACTACGCGGGCGATGCCTCGCAGGAAGAGACCTGCAAGGCCGCGGTGGAACAGTGCGTCGCCGAGTTCGGCAGGCTCGACATCATGGTGCTGGCGGCGGGAATCTCCGGGCTATCCGAGCGGAGCATGGAAGACGCGTTCGACACCGAGAACTGGCGCCATATGCTCGCCGTCAACCTGGATAGCGTGTTCTTCATGGTGAAGTACGGCTGGGAGGAATGCGCCAAAAACGGCGTCGGCGCCATCGTCCCGATAGGGTCTTTGGCATCGTGGCATGCGGCGGGCTCCACGGCCTACACCGCCACGAAGGGCGCCATCCGCGCGCTCACCCAGAAGTGGGGCAAGCTGCTTGGGCCCAAGGGCGTGCGCGTGAACGCGCTGTACCCGGGCTTCATCGACACCGATATGACGCATCGCGCCACCGAGGTCGAGTCCTACATCAGTTCCGTGATCTCGCGGATTCCGCTGGGCAGGTACGGCACGGTCGACGACTGCGCGAACGCGGTCCTGTACCTTGCCTCCGATGCGTCTTCGTTCATGAACGGGCAGCATCTCGTCATCGATGGCGGGGAGCTCGCCTAGGCGCGCGAGCGTTTCCTTTCGCGTGGGTCCGCGTGTCGGAAAACATGCGGCGGGCGGGCCCGCGCTTCCAACACAGTGAACATACAAGGGGGTTCCAATGTCTGAGGAGAGGACATCGGGGAACGTGTTTCTTGACGCCCCGAACAACAAGAAGCTCATGACCGTCATAGGCGTCTACTGCGGCGTCTTGGCAAACCTGCTCGTCTCGACGTCGAATTCGACGCTGTTTCCCGCGGCGGCGGCTGATATCGGCGGCATGGAAATCTACGGCCTGGCACAGGGCGTGAGCGGCATCTTGGGCGTCATCGCCATGCCGATCTTCGGCTTTATCGCCGCCCGCAACCCTGCCATGAAGCGCTGGCTGTGCGGTGGCTCGCTCGGCATTGGCGCGCTCGTGCTGCTGGTCCGCGCACTCGCGCCGTCCATGCCGGTCATCATCGTCGCGAACGTCTTTTGGGGCCTCGTGAGCGCGGGCGTGTTCGCCGTCGGCTTCACGATGATCCGCGACGTCTACGACCGCAAGCGCGCGGGCTTCTACCTGGGCCTCGTGGGCACGATGATGTCCATCGCCATGCTCGTCGGGCCGTTCTTGGGCGGCCTGGTCATCGACCGCATCGGCTGGCGCGTGTGGTGCTGGATCTTGTTCGCGATTCTGGCCGTGGGGTTTGCGGTCGTCGTGTTCGGCGGCGTGAAGGTTTCCAAGGAAGACGTCGCCGACCTCGCCCGCAAGGGTGGCAAGTTCGACTTCCTGGGCAGCGTCATCATCGCCATCTTCCTCGGGTGCCTGATCATCGCGCTGTCCATGGGCGGAAGCTACGTCAAGTTCGGCACGCCGCTCAACACCGTGCTGCTCGTGATCTCCGTCATCGCGTTTATCGTCTTGTGCGTGGTCATCAAGAAGAAGGGCAACGACGCCATCGTCCCGACCGACGCGCTCAAGGACCGTAACACCATGGTGCTCGCGGCGGCCAACTTCCTGCATAACTTCGGCGCGATGACCATCTCGTTCTTCATCGCCGGCTTCATCATGCGCACGCTGGCAAACGATCCCATCTGCGTGGCGATCGGGCCTGCGCTCGCAGCGGGCGTTGCGGCGGCGCTCATGGCCGTGCTCGGCCTGTTCTTGGGGCCGGTATTCGGCAAGGCCATCGCCAAGGCGGGCACCGCCAAGAACGTGATGATCTTCGGCAACGTGTTCCGCGTGCTGGTCATGGCGGGCTTCGTGTTCGCGCTCGTGCCCGGCGTGCCCGTCTGGGTCATCTACATCTTGATGTTCCTCGCGGGCGTGTTCACCTCGCAGCAGCAGGCGACGCAGTCCGCAGCGCCCCAGATCATGCTGAGCAAGGACCTGCGCACGATCGGCAATTCCGTGATCCAGCTCGGGCAGAACCTGGGCGCGGGCATCGGCATGGCGGTCTTCACCCTGGCGCTCGGCATCTTTGGCGCCGGCGGCATGAGGATCTGCATGATCATCGCCCTCGTCGCGTGGATCGTGCTGTTCTTCATCACGTTCCTGCTCAAGTCTCCGGCCCAAGAGGCCTCGGAAGAGTAGGGGGAGCATCATGAGAACAGTTCGAGTGGTGACAGGCGGGACCTCCGGTATGGGGCTCGCCACCGCCAAGGCGCTGGGAGCGGATGGCCCCGTCTTGATTGGCGGGCGCAGCGAGGCGCGCATGGCGCGAGCGCTCGAGGAGCTGAAGGCGGCAGGCGTCGAGGCGTACGGCTCGCAGCTGGACGTCTCCGACGCAGCAAGCGTCGCGGCGTTTGCCGCAAAGGCGGCAGGTATCGCCCCCATCGGCACGGTCGTGCACGCGGCGGCGGTCGATATGGACAATGCGGACACGGACGCCATCGTGCGGATCAACGTGCTCGGCACGGTGAACGTGGTCAACGCGTTTCTCCCGCTCATGAACGAGGGAGGCGTGCTGGTGAACTTCTCCTCGGTGACCGGGTACTACTACCGGCCCAGTGCCGACGAGCTCGCCGTGTGGGACGACCCCGACAACGCGGCGCTCGTCGAGCGGTTCACGGCGGGGCTCACGCCCCTTGACGCGCCGGGGCTCTCCGACTGCGCTGCGGCGTACTTTGCCTCGAAGGCGTTCGTGATGCGCTACACCAAGGCAAACGCGCAGCGGTTCGCGCGAAAGGGGTGCCGTATCTTCTCCGTTTCGCCGGGGTCGTTCATGACGCCGATGCTCGAGACGCAGGAGGAGAACTACGACTCCATCAAGAAGACCACGGTCTTCGAGAGGTTCGGCGATCCCGACGAGATGGCGTACCTGATCGCGGGCCTCGTCGATGCGAGAGCGGGATATTTGACGGGTGTCGATGTGCTCATGGACGGCGGCATGTTCGCCAAGAGATGCGTGCCGCAGCTTTCATAGCTGCATGCGATGCAGACAAGAATGGGGATGATCTTGATGACGAAGGATTACACGGATTACTTCAAGGGGCGCGATTGGGTCCATATGCTGGGTTTTTGCGCGCCCGACTGGAAAGAGTTCATGACCGAGCACAACCGGCTGTTCGGGTCGGGGCCGTTCTTCTACACCACGAACACGTTTGGGAAGCTCATTTACCACGGCGAGGAGGTCGACTGCAGGGGACTCGAGTTCCACGCGTGCTACGGCGCCTGGGGAAGCCATTCGATCGAGGTCGTGTCGCAGAACGACTGGTCGGTGCCGACGATGTTCACGGAGCTCAACGAGCAGGACAAGCCCGGCTTCAACCATATCCACATGTTCGTCGAGAGCCTGCAGGAGGCAAAGGAGGCCTGCGAGGCGCTGGACATCCCGATCATCACGATTGGGTATCCCGACCTCGAAAACGCGCTGGAGAAGGCGCGCGCGACGGGCATGGACGAGGAAACGGTGCGCGCCAAGGCGGGCAAGCCGTCGTTCATGGTGGCCGACCTGCGCGAGCAGCTCGGATTTGCCGTGCAGTTCATCGAGCCGTCGGCCAAGCGGCTCCACGACGCGATTTTGGGCGCACGAGACAAGTGGGATGAGTCAAGTCCATATCTGTGTGTAAATTCGCAACCGCCCCTTCCGGTCCTTTCTAC
>JBJEHP010000172.1:0-8770 GCA_051876145.1 Coriobacteriales bacterium
ACGCGCGGGACCGTCCCCCTCGGGATCGGGCGCCGTCACGTGCTAGGCATCGCAGGTGTTCCAGAAGCCGACGATCTCGCCCAGGACGCGCGCCCCGCGTGCCCGCGCGTGCTCGAACGACTCGAGCACCAAAACGCCCGCGCCCTCCCCGAGCACGAAGCCGTCCCGGCGCGCGTCGAACGGCAGCGATGCCGTAGCTGGGTCCTCGGAGCCAGATAGCGCCGTGAGGTTGCTGAACGCGCCGAGCCCGAGCTCGTTGATGACCGCTTCGGCACCGCCGACCACCATCACGTCCTGATAGCCGTGGCGGATGGCCCGCACGCCCTCGCCGATCGCATGGGCACCGGAAGCGCAAGCGGTCGTCGTGCAGCTGCACTGCCCCTTGAGGCCGTACTTGATCGCGATCTGCCCCGCTGCCATGTTGCCTTCCATGATGATGCCCAGCAGCGGGTTCATCTTCTTGGTAGTCCCGCTCTCGAGCAGCGCGGCATGGCTGTCCATCGTGGACTGCAGGCCGCCGCACCCGCTGCCGATGCAGGTGCCGCAGCGCGTCGCGTCCTCGAGCGCCATGTCGATGCCCGCCTGCTGCCACGCCTCGTGCGCGGCGACCATGGCGTACTGCTGGTACCTGTCCGAACGGCGGACTTCCTTTTTCGTCATGGCCCCGCTTGCCGCCGGGTCCCAGTCCTTGATCTCCGCGTCGACGTGGACCCCGTGCAAGGGCGCCGTGTCGATGCGCTCGATGGGGCCGATGTGGAGCTCGCCTGCGACAAGCGCCTCCCACAGCCGCTCGAAGCCGATTCCCGCCGGCGTGACCGTGCCGACGCCCGTGATGACCACTCTCGTGCCGATGCCCATGTTCACATCCCCAATCCGCCGTCGATGTGCAGAACCTGTCCTGTGATGTACGCCGCCTTGTCCGAAGCGAGAAACGCGACGGCATCCGCGACCTCCTCCGGGGCCGCCATGCGCCCGAGCGGCACGTCATCGACGAGCTGCTCGAGCACCTCGGGCTTCATGCGCGCCGTCATGTCCGTCGCGACAAAGCCGGGGGCGACCGCGTTTACCGTGACGTTGCGCGCCGCGAGCTCGCGGGCCGTCGCCTTCGTGAGCCCGATGACGCCCGCCTTGGCAGCCGAGTAGTTTGCCTGCCCCGCCTGGCCCACGACGCCCGAGAGCGACGTGATGTTGACGATGCGGCCGTAGCGCTGCTTCATCAGCGGTTTTGCCGCATGGCGCGTCATGTTGAACACGCCCTTGAGGTCGGTGGCGACGACATCGTCGAAGTCCTGCTCCTTCATGCGCACGAGCAGCCCGTCGCGGTTGATGCCGGCGTTATTGACGAGCACGGCGATGTGCCCGAAGCGCTCGATGCCAGCCTCGACGAGGCGGCGTGCCTCCTCGAAGTCGGACACGTCGGCGCGCACAACCAATGCCGCGACCCCGTAGCGTTCCTCGACTTCGGCCTGCAGCTCGGCTGCAGGCCGTGCGCTCGTCTCGCTCGTGTGGTTGATGACCACGTCGCGACCCGCTGCGGCGAGTGCGCGCACGATGGCAGCTCCGATGCCACGCGCCGCGCCCGTCACGAGGGCGCATCCTTCAAGTTCAGACATTGCATGCCTCCAGTTCCTCGACCGTCGCGACGGACACCAGCTCGACCTGCGCACCCATATCGCGTGCCGTGCGCTTTGCCATGCCCGTCAGCACCTTGCCCGGACCGCACTCGACGAAGGTGTCGACGCCGTCGGCGATCATGTTGCGGATGGTGTCCTCCCACAGCACCGGCGAGGTGATCTGCCGGACGAGCGACTCCGCCTCGTTGCCGTGCACGAGCGGCAGGGCGTTGTAGTTGCAGTACAGGGGGATGCGCGCGTCCGAAAACGCGACCGACGCGAGCGGGCGGCTCATCTGCCGCGCTGCCGGCTCCATGAGCTGGCAGTGGAACGCGCCCGAGGTCTTGACGGGCGCGAACTTGCCGCCCTGCTCCTTCCAGCGCTCGCACGCCGCCTCGAGGGCCTCCCTCTCGCCCGAGATGACGACCTGCCCGGGGCAGTTGACGTTCGACGGTGCCAGCACCTGCCCGAACTTTTCTGCGCAGGACCTGCACAAACGTGCCGCCTGGGCCAGGTCGCAGCGCAACAGCGCCGCCATGCCGCCCGCGCGCTGGTCTGCCGCCATGGCCATGACCGCTCCGCGCCGGCTCACGAGTTCGAGCGCAGTGCGCGCGTCGAGGGTCTTCGCGATCACGTGAGCGGCGTACTCGCCGAGCGAGAAGCCCGCCACGCAGTCGGGGTGCACGCCACGCTCCTCGAGCTCGTGGGCGATGGCAAGCGACACGGCGACGAGCGCCGGCTGCGTGTTTTGCGTGCGCGAGAGCTTCTCGAGCGGACCGTGTTCGATCAGGGTGCGGATGTCGGCATGCGCCGCGCGCCCCGCCAGTTCGAACAGCTCGGCCGCTACCTCGAAGCGCTCGGCAAAGTCGATGCCCATGCCGACGCGCTGGGCACCTTGCCCAGAGCACAGAAATGCGATTTTTGACATTTAGAAGTTCTTTCTGGTCTCGTTGTGCGCGAGCAGCTGCTCCGCATTCCAGTTGAGGATTGTTTCCGCCTCTGCCATGAGGCCGTGCACGACTTCTGCAGCGCTCCCGCGTTCGTGCACCATGCCGGCGACTTCGCCCGCCATGAACGAGCCCGTCTCCAGGTCACCGTCGATGGCGGCGCGGCGCAGCGATCCGGCGTGCCGCAGCTCCTGCTCCGCGCCGTCAAGCGCTTCTTTGAGCTCGGCGCTGCGTGCCTCGCGCGCGAACTTGTTCTTCAGCCCGCGCACCGGATGCCCGGCAATACGGCCCGTCACGATCGTGTCCGAGTCCTTCGCCTTGAGCACCTTGCGCTTGTAGTTCTCGTGGACCGCGCATTCGTCCACCGTGAGAAAGCGCGTCCCTATCTGGACGCCCTCTGCGCCGAGCAGCAGCGCTGCAGCGAGCTGCCGGCCGCTCGCGATGCCGCCCGCTGCCAGCACGGGGATGCGCACCGCCTGCACGACCTGCGGAACGAGCGCCATCGTGTTGAGCTCGCCGATATGCCCGCCCGACTCTCCGCCTTCGGCGATGACGGCATCGGCGCCGCACTTCTCCATCCGCCGCGCGAGCGCCGTCGAGGCGACGACCGGAATGACCTTGATGCCGGCATCTTTCCACGACGCCATGTAGGCCGCGGGGCTCCCCGCCCCCGTCGTGACGGCTTGCACGCCCTTGTCTATGGCGAGCTGGGCCAGGTCGTCGGCGTGCGGGCTCATGAGCATGATGTTGAGCGCGAATGGCTTATCGGTGCGCGCCTTCGCCTCGTCTATCTGACGGGCCATGACATCGGCGCTGGCACTTCCCCCTGCCAGTATGCCAAGGCCGCCAGCATTGCTGACGGCCGAGGCAAGCGACGCATCGGCAATCCATGCCATCGCGCCTTGGAAGATGGGGTGCTCGATGCCGAGAAGCTCGGTGATGCGAGTCCTCATCGTGCTGTTACTTCAGCGAGTCGACGTGCTTGACGATGTCGCCGACGGTCGTGATGCCCTCGGGCTCGCCAAAGTCGATGCCCTCTTCTTCCTCGAGGTCGGAGATGAGCTCGACCATATCGAGAGAGTCGAGGTCGAGGGACTCGAGCGTAGAGTCTTCCGTGACGGTCGAGGGGTCGACGTCGAGATTCTCTTCGAGGAGCTTCTTGATCGTGTCGATCGTTGCCATGTTCGTTCCTTTCGCCATGCCCGCCTTTTGGCCGGCACCGAATGTATCCACCTGCAAATCTAGGAAAACTCTAGACGCAACGCAAGACAGTGTAGCGAACGGGAACAGCCCGCTTTCAGCAACGGCTCGTTTTGCGCATACTTTCGCTCAGGCGCACGTCACGGCGCGCTTGTAGCGCTTCTTCGAGCGTGGGGGCAATGGCGCCCTCGGGATATTCGACATGCCAGAACGTGAGCCCGCAGGCGGGCGCGTTTTCCCCTGCCGCCCGCCTGTCGCGCGCATCGAGAACCTCCTGTACCCACGCGGGCTGTCTGCGGCCCGCGCCCACCTGCACGAGCGTACCCACGATCGTGCGCACCATGGAGTGCAGAAACGCGTTGCCGACGATCTGCATGGTGAGACAACGCTCGCCGAGCACCTCCTCCTCGAAAAAGTCGATCGATTCGACGTAGCGGCAGGTCGATTTGCCCTCCGCGCTTGCCGCCTTGCAAAACGACTTGAAGTCGTGCCCCCCCTCGAGCAGCCGGGCAGCCTCCTGCATGGCCGTGACATCGAGCGGCGTGCGGTGCCACCAGGAGAACTCGCGGGTAAACAGCGGCGGCGCACCTCCCATGACGATGCGATAGCGATACACCCGAAAGATGGCATCGAAGCGTGCCGAAAACTCGGGCGCGGCAAAGCCCACACGCGTGATGCTAAGGTCGTCGGGCGTGAGCGCGTTGAGCGACGTCACGATTTTGCGCGGCTCGCGACTCGCGAGCTCCTCTATGTCGAGCTGCAGCGTGATGGTCTGCTCGAGCGCATGAACGCCCGCATCGGTCCTGCCGGCACATACCGTCTCGACCGGATGCCGAAACAACGTGGCAAGCGCGCGCTCGAGCTCGCCTTGAATCGTGTGAACCCTGGGGTCCTTTTGCTTGGCGAAGCCCGAATAGGCCCGTCCGTTGTACGAGAGCGTGACGACGAGCGTCACCTGCTCAGGACTGTCCAGAGCGTCCATACGACCCCAGCTCCTTTGCAATACCTCAGTTTTCGACAATTCACGTGTCACAAGAACACCGCCACGGCGACGAGAGCCGCAGTCCCCACAAGTAGCACGAGCGCATCTGCGGGGCCCATCCTGCCGCCCCGCAGGTCCATACGCGGGCTCACGCCGTAGCAACGCGCATCCATTGCCACCGAAAGCGTTTCCGCCGTCTTGAACAGACGCACGAACAGCGGCGCGAGCACGAGTGTCCACGCCTTGACGCGCTCGAGCACCGGGCCCTCATCAAAGCGAGCTCCCCGCGCCTCCTGAGCGCGTTTGACCGTCAGCGCGCTTTCCGTGATGGTCGGGATGAACCTGAGCGCGATGGAGACGATCATGGACACATCCTGCACGGGCACGCGCATCTTGCCGAGCGGAGAGAGCAGCCTGGACAGGGCAGCGGTGATATCCGCCACCGACGAGGTAAACGTCAGAAGCGAGCAGGCAAAGACGAGCAGCGCAATCCTGAGCGCCAAAAACATGCCCGCAAACGCCCCGTCCAAGGTCAGCCCAAAGCTTCCGCCAAGCGCGAAGACAATGCCAGTCGAGAGCGCCCCCGGTTGCGCCTGCACTGCCGCAAGGTCTTCCACGTCGCCTGCGAACATATGCACGAGCAGCGTGAATGCCATGATGAACACGACGACGCCGATGCCGTTCAAGGCAGAGCGCAGCTTTACGTGCGACATGAAGTACAGAAGCACCGTGCTCGTGCAGAGGACAGCCATGCCCTCCCACGTGTCGACCAGAAACGCGCAGATAGAAAAAACGCAGGTCAAGATTATCTTGACCTGCGTATTCATACGATGAAGCATCGAGTTGCCAGGGACATAGGCTCCAAATACTCTCGCCTGCTGCATGAGCACCCTCGCCTACCCTGGCAAGAAGGCAAAACGCGCCTTCTTACTCCTCAGTCGCCTCAGCGGGCTTCTCTGCAGCTTCCTCGGCAGCCTCTTCGGCAGGAGCAGCCTGATCGGCCTTCTCCTCCTCGACAGCCTTGGTCTCAGCCTTCTCGGCCTCGTCAGCAGGCTTGTCTGCCTTCTTCTTGGAAACGACCGGCTCCTGGACGAGCTCCATGATGACCATAGGAGCGTTGTCGCCCTTGCGGGGGCCGAGCTTCATGATACGGGTGTAGCCGCCGTTGCGGTCTTCCCACATGCCCTGCGCGGCCTTCTCGAAGACCTCGCGCACGAGCTCCTTGTCGCCGAGTGCCGCGATGGCGAGACGGCGGGAGTGCAGGTCGCCCTTCTTTGCCCACGTGATGATGTGGTCGACATCAGGACGGATCTCCTTGGCGCGAGATTCGATGGTCTTGATGCGGTCGTTCGTGAAGAGAGCCACGCACAGGCTCTTCTTCATGGCCTTGGTGTGGCTGGGATCAGTGCCCAGCTTGCGGCCCTTGTAGTTATGCCTCATAAGATAATCTCCTACTTACTGCTTCAAGCTCAGGCCCATCGACTGAAGCTTGTCCTTGACCTCTTCAATCGACTTGGCACCGAAGTTGCGGATGTTGAGCAAATCATTTTCAGAATATTCGACCAGCTGACGCACCGAGTGGATGCCAGCGCGCTTGAGGCAGTTGTAGGAACGGACCGAGAGGTCCAGGTCCTCGATCTGCTTCTCGAGCTCGGTGTTCTTGCTCGGGCCTTCCGGAGCAAAGATGCTCTCGGTCTCCTCCTCGCTCGCGTTCTCGTCGAGCATGAGGAAAGCAGTCATGTGCTGGTTGATGATATTCGCCGACTGGCACACAGCCTCGGTCGGGCTGATCGCGCCATTAGTCTCGACTTCGAGGATCAGCTTGTCGTAGTCGGTGCGCTGTGCAACACGGGTGTCCGTGACGTCCATGGTGCAGCGGCGAATCGGCGAGAACAGGGAATCGACGTGGATGATTCCAATCGGATCCTCGGGACGCTTGTTACGCTCGGCAGGGACATAGCCGCGGCCGACGCCGATGCGAATCGTCATCTCCAGCTGGGCACCCTCGGACAGCGTCGCGATGACGTGGTCCGGGTTGATGAGCTGGAACTCGGTAGGAACCTCAAGGTCTGCACCGGTGACCGTGCACGGGCCCTCTGCAGAGAGGGTGGCCGTGGCCTCTTCGGCATCGCCAAACGCAGCGAAGACAAGTCCCTTGACATTGAGGACGATGTCGGTGACATCCTCCACTACGCCAGGAGCAACGGTGAACTCATGCTGTACACCCTCGATCTTGATAGCAGTCGCCGCCGCGCCGTCCAGAGAGGACAGCAGGACGCGGCGCATGCTGTTGCCGAGCGTTTGACCGTAGCCACGCTCAAGCGGCTCCATGACAAAGCGAGCAATGTTTTCGTCGACTTCCTCGACGGTGATCTTGGGCCTCATGAACTCAGTCATATTTAAGCCTCCTCGAGACTTGAACGAATCGTACAGGGAAACTCATTACTTCGAGTAGAGCTCGACGATGAGCTGTTCCTGGATGTCCAAATCAATCTGGTCACGCGTCGGCAGGGAAATCACGTTGCCCTGGAGCTTCTCGATGTCGACCTCGAGCCAGGCCGGAACCTGGACGCTCTCGTTGGAGATCAGTGCGCTCTTGATGACGAGCAGGTCTGCAGCCTTGGGGGACACAGACACGGTGTCGCCGGCCTTGACGCGGTAGGAGGGGACGTCGACGCGCTTGCCGTTGACCAGGATGTGGCCATGGGTGACGGTCTGACGGGCCTCTTTGCGCGTACGGGCAAAGCCGAGGCGGAACACGACGTTGTCGAGGCGGGACTCGAGAATCTTCATGAGGTTCTCGCCGGTGATGCCCTGCATACGACGTGCCTTCTCGTAGTAGGCGTGGAACTGCTTCTCGAGAACGCCGTAGATGAACTTGGTCTTCTGCTTCTCGCGAAGCTGCTTGCCGTACTCGCTCTCCTGACGACGGCGACGGGCCGGCTGCCTACGAGACTCTTTGGAATAACCCAGAACGGAAGGGTCGAGGCCGAGCTGCCTGCAACGCTTCAGAACCGGAGTCCTGTTAATTGCCATAACTATTTGAACCTTTCCGAATTAACCGCGACGACGCTTGGTCGGACGGCAACCGTTGTGCGGGATGGGCGTGCAATCCTGAATGCTTGCGACCTCCAGGCCAGCGGCCTGCAGGGAGCGGACAGCGGTCTCGCGACCAGAGCCGGGGCCCTTGACGAAGACGGCGACCTTGCGAAGGCCGTGCTCCATGGCCATCTTGGCTGCCTTGTCAGCTGCCATCTGAGCCGCGAACGGCGTGGACTTACGAGAGCCCTTGAAACCGACGGTACCGGCGGACTGCCAGGAAATGACGTTGCCGCGGGTGTCGGTGATGCTGACGATCGTGTTGTTGAACGTGCTCTTGATGTGAGCCTGACCCACCGTGATGTTCTTGCGATCGGCGCGGCGGATGCGGGTCGCCTGCTGTTGTTTCTTAGCCATTGTTCTCCCCTACCTACGCTTTCTTCTTTGCGCCGATCTGGCGACGCGGACCCTTGCGGGTACGAGCATTGGTATGAGTGCGCTGGCCACGAACGGGCAGGCCCTTGCGGTGACGGAGGCCACGGTAGCAGCCGATCTCCATCAGACGCTTGATATTCTGAGCCGTCTCGCGACGAAGGTCGCCCTCGACGGTATAGTTTGCATCGATGTTGTCACGCAGTTTGACAACTTCCTCTTCCGTGAGGTCACGGACGCGGGTATCGGGGTTGACGCCAGTCTCTGCGCAAATCTTCTTTGCACGGGTGGCACCGATTCCATAGATGTACGTCAGACCAATCTCAACGCGCTTTTCGCGTGGAAGGTCGACACCGAGAATACGAGGCAATGTATAACTCCTATTCTTAACCTTGACGCTGCTTATGACGGGGGTTTTCGCAGATCACGTAGATCTTGCCGTGACGGCGAATGATTTTGCACTTATCGCACATTTTCTTAACCGAAGGACGCACCTTCATATCATCCATACCTTTCCGAAAGTGTTGACACTTCGTATCTATCTACACGCCCAGCCG
>JBJEHP010000173.1:0-2343 GCA_051876145.1 Coriobacteriales bacterium
TTCATCGGCTTGATGGCGCACTCTTCGTCGTCGATGGTGGTCGTGTACATGTTCTCCTTGTAGTGGTCCCAGTGGCCGGAGGTCTCCCACAGGGTACGCGAGAGCATGGTGGGCGTCTCGACCTGCTCGTAGCCGAACTTGGTCTGCATCTCCTGCCAATAGCGCATGAGGGAGTTCTTGAGGCGCATGCCGTTGGGGAGCCAGAACGGGAAGCCGGGGCCCTCCTCGGTGAGCATGAACAGGTCCATCTCCTTGCCGATCTTGCGGTGATCGCGCTTTTCCGCCTCGGCCATGAGCTTCTCGTAGTCGGCGAGCTCGGCCTTGGTGCGGAAGGCGGTACCGCTGATGCGGGTCAGCATGGTGTTGTTGCTGTCGGCCTTCCAGTAGGCACCGGAGACGGCGCTCAGCTTGAACGCCTTGAGCGCCTTGGTGTAGGTGAGGTGCGGGCCGACGCACATGTCGACGTACTCGCCTTGCTTGTAGAAGGTGATGCGCGCGTCTTCGGGCAGGTCGGCAATGTGCTCGACCTTGTACTTCTCGCCGCGCTCCTCCATGAACTTGACGGCCTCCTCGCGCGGGAGCTCGAAGGTCTCGATCTTGAGGTTCTCCTTGGTGATCTTTTTCATCTCGGCTTCGATGGCCGGAAGGTCCTCGACGGATACCTTCGCGTCGCCGAGGTCGATGTCATAGTAAAAGCCGTTCTCGGTTGCCGGGCCGTACCCGAACATGGCCTGCGGGTACAGGCGCCCGACCGCCTGGGCAAGAATATGTGCTGCGGTATGTCGGATGACGTGGAGTTCTTCTTCCTCCGGGCATTCGTCGACATGACCATCGTTATAGAGAACCTTCAACGAGATACTCCTTTGTTGCCGGTGCTAATAGTTGTCAGAAGACTACACCATTACCCCGCGCTTGTGCGGGGATTATCGGGGTTTTCGAACAGCCTGCGCACTCTTTTGGACAGGACATGAAAAGAGGGCCACGAGCACGTGCCCGCGGCCCTCTCTCGTGCATGTCGCGCGAGCCGCCGCTCCGCGCGGGAGCGAGGCGTCACAATGCAGTCTAGTGCGTGAACTCGCCCATCGCGTGGTCGATCTCCCACAGCTTGTCGGCCGTGGGCTTCCACTCCTTGGCGTACTTGTCGCAACGCGAGCACAGCAGCTCGACCGTCTCGTCGCCTTCGAGGTTGGAGGAATGCGCGCCCGTGCGCTTGATCATGTCGCGCAGGGCCTGAGGGTTCTCGAGCATCGGGCACGGCCTGAGCATGTTGTCGTTGAACGGCTGGCCGTCGTGGTACGCCATGAACAGCGGCGCCTGCAGGCCCTCGAGCAGCGTGTGCTCGTGGATGTTCGTGTCGCTGAAGTGGATGAACACGCACGGGTCCATGTCGCCGTTGGCGTTGATGTGCAGGTAGCGGCGCCCGCCGGCGATGCAGCCCTGCACGTACTGGCCGTCGTTCTGGAAGTCCATCGGGAAGATGCCCTTGGTGACGCGGTACTCGCGGACCTTGTGGTACATCTCCTCGCGCTGCTCGGGCGTGACCATGAGCTCGATGTTCGCATCCGAGCCGACCGGCATGTAGTGGAAGTACCAGACGAACAGCGCGCCCCAGTCGATGAGCTGGTCGATGTACTCGGGGCTCGAGACCGCCTCGTAGTTTTCGGAGGTGTAGCAGCAGGAAATGCCGAAGGGCAGACCGTTTTCCTTGAGCAGGTTCATCGCGTGCTCGATCTTGTCGTACACGCTGTAGTTGACGCCCACGCTGCGGCGGAAGTCGGTGGTCTCCTTGCTGCCTTCCTGGCTGATTGCCGGGATGAAGTTCTTCACGCGCAGCAGGTCCTGGCAGAACTGCTCGTCGATGAGCGTAGCATTGGTGAAGCACAGGAAGATGCAGTCGTCGTGCTTCTCGCACAGCTTGATGAGGTCGTCCTTGCGGACCAGCGGCTCGCCGCCCGTGTAGATATACATGTAGACGCCAAGCTCTTTGCCCTGCTCGATGATGGAGTCGATGTCCTCGTAGCTCAGGTTGAGCCTGTTGCCGTAGTCGGCAGCCCAGCAGCCCTTGCAATGCAGGTTGCAGGCGCTGGTCGGGTCGAGCAGGATTGCCCAGGGGATGTTGCACTGGTACTTGGCGCGCAGCTCGTTTTGCTTTGCCCAGCCCTTGACGTTGACATTGAAGTAGAAGTTCATCAAGACGTTGTCGAGGACGTCTGGGTTGATCTGGTTGAGCGCGCGCATGACAAGCTGGTAGACGTTTTTGTCAGGACCGGACATGTACTCGTTGATAATCTTGAGCTGCGAGGGAAACAGCTTTTTGCCGACCATGTTGATAATCTTGAGAAG
>JBJEHP010000174.1:0-8704 GCA_051876145.1 Coriobacteriales bacterium
GGTTCCCGTTTCCTTTGCGTACCACTTCCCGCAAATACGTGGCACTGCCACTGTTTGCGTGCAGGAATCGCGAGATGTGTGGCACTGCCACGTTTCCCGTGCATGGTGCAGCGGGGGCGGGGCGCGCTATGATGCCCCCATGGAACGAAGCACTGTGACACATACCATTCCGCCCGTGTTCGACACCACCTCGCGCGTGCTCATCTTGGGGAGCTTCCCCTCGCCAAAATCGCGCGAAGTCGGCTTCTTCTACGGGCATCCGCAAAACCGCATGTGGCGTGTGCTCGCTCGCGTGCTGGGCGAGGAAACTGTGCCGCAGAGCACACAGGAGCGCATGGCATTCCTGCTGCGCCACCACATTGCCATGTGGGACGTTATCGAGAGCTGCACCATCGTGGGCGCATCGGATTCGAGTATCCGAGACGTCATTCCAAACGACCTCTCCCGAATACTCTCGGTCGCCCCGATCCGCGCGGTGTTCACGACGGGGGCAAAAGCGTCCCTGTATTACAAGCGCTACCAGCTCCCGATGACGGGGATGCCCGCGCACCAATTGCCGTCCACGAGCGGGGCGAACGCTGCATGGAGCCTTGAGCAGCTGGTCTCTTCCTACCAAGTTATCGCGAACGTCTTGAAGCAATCGTAATACAGAAATACAATAGTACAGACGATAGCCTTCATTTGAGGTGATGACATGGATGCAATGGTGACCGCGCGCGTTCCCGTAGAGATCAAGGAGCAGGTGACGGCCCTGCTCAAGGAAAACGGCTCCTCTCCGACCGAGCTCGTCAATTCCGCCTACGAGTACTATCTCGAACACCGGGAGCTCCCCAAGAAAAACCTCCTCAAAGCCGGCAGGCGCAAGCTTACCAAGGAGCAAAAGAAACAGCTCGCCGAGCTGCTGGCAGCTACCACGGTGGCGGACACGTCGCTGCTCGACGGCCGCTCGCTGCAGGAGGTCATCGCCGAGAAGAGGAGGGATGGCTATGAGGCTCTTTCTTGACACGAGCGTGCTGCTCGGCTTCTTCGACAACGACGAGCGTTTCAAGGGAGCAGCCCAGCGCCTCGCCGCGATGGCGCTTCTGGGGGATGCGGAACTGTGGGTGTACGCGCAGTCCTACGTGGAGGCGCATACGCTGCTGTCGACGATCTGCACCGACGAGGCGATCCTTCCCGCCTTTGGCGCGAGCCTCGAGCTCTTCAGCGTCTGTGCGCTCGACGGCGAGGACATCCGCAATGCGGTCAAGGCGGCCGAGCAGAACTTCGACGACTGCCTGGTGGACATGGCCGCCCAGAAGGTGAAGGCCGACGTGCTGCTCACGCGCCGCGAGACGGGCTACGAGGACGCCAAGACGCTCGTCATGACGCCCGAGGAGCTGTTCGAAGAGCTCGAGAGCAGCGGCGTGACCTACGAATAGGCCGCATGAAGAGCCGTGCGAGCGGCCCGGGCGGATACCCAGTGCGACCAACCACATGAAAGAGCCTCCTGCGGGAACGCGAATCCCCACAGGAGGCTCTTCTCTCAGCAATCCACTCACGTGCGAGAGCGGGCATGCTCGGGCGCTCGAATGTGCAATTCTCGCTACGCGGTCTCGTACATCTTGTCGATTTCGGCGCGGGTGAACACGGGGCCGTCGAGGCAGATGAAGTGGCTGCCGATATTGCAGCGCCCGCATTTGCCGACGCCGCACTTCATGCGCATCTCGAGCGTCGTGACGATCTGCTCCGGCGTGTACCCCATCTTGAGGAGGCTCTCCGAGCACGTGCGGTACAGCGAGGGCCCGCCGCACAAAACGGCGACGCTGTTGTCCGTGACCGGCAGGTTCAGGCTTTCCAGGTAGGGCGCGGTATACGACTCGGGCAGGTCGTGCTTCCCATCGCCGTGATACACGCTTACGAACACGTCCATGTCCGGGACCTGCTTCCAGTTCTCGAACAGGTCGTCTTTGCACACGAGGTCGTCGTACGTCGACGCAGAGTACACCATGGTCAGATGCCCGTAGTCCTCGCGGTGCTTGACGCAGTACTGCAGAAACGAGCGCACGGGCGGCATGCCGATACCGCCGCCGATGAACAGCATGTCGCGCCCCTTGCACGACTCGTACGGGAACCAGTTGCCGTACGGCCCGCGCAGACCCACCTGCGCGCCGACCTCGCAGTCGTGCAGCAGCTCGGTCACGCGGCCCACCTTCTTGACGGTGAACTCCACGTAGTCGTCGCCATTGTCGCTGATGCAGAACATCGACTCGCCCTCGGAGATGAACGAGAACATGCCCAGCTGGCCGGGCTTCGATTCGAAGGGCTTCTTACCGTCGAGTGTGGAGAGCTTGAAGCTCTTCACGTCGGCGGTCTCCTGCACGATCTCGACGATCTTGCACACCTGGGGGATGAACGGCTCGCCGCCGCGGGCACAGCCGTGTTCGATCACGATGGGCTCAGGCATTTGCCGCCTCCTTTTCCGCAAGGGCGTTGACCGTGTCGATCAGCACTGTGATATCGAGGCTGACCGGGCATTTCTCGACGCACCGTCCGCACCCGACGCACAGCATCTTGCCGTAGCGGTCCTCGAAGTAGTTGAGCTTGTGCATGAAGCGGTTGCGCACGCGGTCCTTCTTCTCGGGGCGCGGGTTGTGGCCGCCCGCCATCTCGGTGTACTCCGAGAACATGCAGCTGTCCCAGCAGCGGAAGCGCACGCCCTCCTTGTTGCGGTTCTCCTGGTCGATGTCGAAGCAGTAGCAGGTGGGGCAGACGAACGTGCAGGTTCCGCAGTTCAGGCACTTGATGCTCATGGCATCCCACAGCTCGTCGCTGTCGGCGAGCTGCCCGATTTTCTCCTTGATGCCCGTGCCGTCGACGGAAAGCGTGCAGTGCACGTCGGCGGGAGCCGCCTCGCCTTCCTCGACGAAGGCCTTCCATGCGCCGGCAAGCGCGTCTTCGCCCTTGTCGGTCTGCGCGACGACGGTGTAGACGTTTCCGCAGTCGCGCAGCATCAGGTCTGCGGCGGGCGCGGCGTTGGGGTCGATGCCCATCGACTCGCAGAAGCAGGTCTCGGCAGGTGAGGTGCAGCCGATGGCGACGGTCGTGATCTTGTTGCGCTTGGCCTCGTAGTACTCGTCGACGTATCCCTTTGTGAAGAACACGTCGTCCAGGCAGTCGATGGAGCGCATGTCGCACGGGCGCACGCCGAACAGCACCTGCTCGCTCGACTCGATGATCGGGTCGATGAACATGTTGTTGTTCGTGTCGACGCCGTAGTGGTACATCTTTTGCGCCTGCGGGAACAGCAGGTCCTTGGGCGGCAGGGTAGTGTTGGTCGCGTCGAGGCGCATCTTGTCGGAGCTGATGTAGGGCGCGAACTTGAGCACGCCTTTTACCTCTTTGGGAACGTAGACGACCGCCTGCTTGGAGAGCTCGGCGAGCAGTTCGTCCAGTTTGTCCTTTCTCAACAGCATGTCAGGTCCTCCTTCCTACATGAACTCTTCGAGGTCGTTTAGGTCGTAGGTGCGCAGTACGTCCGGGTTTTCCGTCGTCATGCCGCTCTCGTATTCGCCGAACAGCTCGTTCATGTCCTTGACGAGCTCGCGGTTCAGGCTCATGAGCGGCAGATCCATCGGGCAGACCCGCTCGCACTCGCCGCACTCGATGCAGCGGTCGGAGATGTGGAAGGCCCTGATGAGCCCGTAGAAGCGGTTCTCGGTGAGGTTGTTCTGCTTGCCGAGCCATCCCACGCGCCGCTGGTCCACGAAGCACGTGCGGCAGGTGCAGCACGGGCACACATCGCGGCAGGCGTAGCAGCGGATGCACTTCTCCCACGCCCTGTTGAAGAAGTCCTGGCGCGCCTGCCCGCTCATGCCCTCGATGAAGGTCGCCTGCTCGAAGCGGTCTGCCGGCGGCGTCTCCACCACCTGCTCGCCGATCAGCTCGTCGCTCGTGACGGGGTTGCGGTGCCGGCAGTACGTGCACTTGTTGAGCACGGCATCGGTCTTGCGATCTTTCATCTGCGGGCAGGGAAGCCCGATGAGGTAGACGTCGTCGCGCGAGAACTGGTTGTCCTGGACCATGCGGTTTATGGCGCGCGAGTCGCAGCCGCGCACGCACAGCCCGATCTTGCCGCGCTGCTTGAGATCCAAGACGTACTTGGCGAGGTTGTTGGCGCAGTACTCGTTGAAGACGAGCCGGTCGGTGTCGTCGGGGGTCAGGCACACGAGCGGCGTGGTCTGCTTGTCGAAGCGGCCGGCCTCCCAACCCACGAAGGCGGCGATGGTGCCGTCTTCGAGCAGCTGACGTGCCCGGGCGCGGATCTGCTCTTGCGTATCTGCCATCGCTACCTCCCTTCCTCGTGCGCGTCGGCGGCATCGGCTGCTGCCGCATCGGCTGCGGGCACCTGCTTGGGGCCCTTGCCCATGACGGAGGCGCCGAGCGAGGGTTCGAGCTTGAAGTCGTCGCCGATGGGGCCGAGCTCGCGGATGCGCTCGCAGAAGGCGGTCGCGGTGTCGCGGAACTTGCCCGCCTCGGCGCCCGAGATCCACTTGATCTGGAAGCGGTCGGGCTCAAGTCCGATGAATTCGAGCTCGCGCTTGAAGATCATCATGCGGCGCTTGGCGTAGTAGTTGCCCGTCGCGTAATGGCAGTCGCCGGGGTGGCAGCCGCACACGAGCACGCCGTCGGCGCCGCGCTGCAGCGCCTCGAGCACGTACTGGGGGTTGACCCTGCCCGAGCACGGGACGCGCAGCAGGTGGATGTCCGCGGGGTACTTCATGCGGTTGAGCCCGGCGAGGTCGGCGCCGGTGTAGGTGCACCAGCGGCACGTGAACGCCAAGATCTTGGGCCTGAACTCTTCGGACGCGGCGGTGCCGGCGGTCTGGTCGGTCTGTTCTACCACTGACATAGGGCGTCAACCTCCCTCATAATCTCTTCGTCGGTGAATCCAAGCAGGTCGAGCGCGCCCGGGCGGCAGGCGACGGTGCAGGCGCCGCAGCCCTGGCACAGCGCGGAGTTGACCTCGCAGACCTGGCGCGTGACCTTCACGGAGTTCTCGCGGAGCGTCACCTGCTCCAAGCTGAGCGCGCCGTACGGGCAGATCGGCACGCACTGGCCGCAGCCCGAGCACTTCGAGACGTCGACGTGCGAGATCTGCGGCTCGGAGTCGAGCGTGTCGTGGCTGAACATGCCGATGACCTTGGACGCCGCGGCGCCCGCCTGGGCGACGGTGTCGGGGATGTCCTTGGGCCCCTGGGCGGCTCCTGCCAAATAGATGCCGCGCGAGGCGGTCTCGACGGGGCGCAGCTTGGGGTGCGCCTCGGTGATCCAGCCGTCCTCGTCGCACTGCACGCCAAACAGCATGGCGGTCTCGCGTGACTTCGCCGAAGGCACCATGGCGGTCTCGACGACGACCATATCGGCATCCACCTGCACGTTCTCGCCCATGATCGTGTCGTTGCCGAGCACGACGAGGTGGTCGCCTTCCTTGTAGATCTTGCTCACGCGGCCGCGCAGGTACAGCGCGCCGTCGTTTTTGGCCTGCATGTAGAACTCGTCGTAGCGTCGGCCCGGTGTGCGCACGTCCATGTAGAACACGTAGCAGCGCCCATCCTTGACCTTGTCGAGGTACTGGTGCGCGTGCTTGGCGCCGTACATGCAGCAGGCGCGGGAGCAGTAGGCGCGTCCCTTGTTGGGGTCGCGGCTGCCCACGCACTTGATGATGACGACGGACTTGGGCTCTTTGCCGTCAGACGGGCGCAGGATGTGGCCTTCGGTGGGGCCGGATGCGTTGACGAGGCGCTCGAAATGCAGCCCGTCGATGACATCCGGGTAGGCGCCCCCGCCGTATTCGGGGTAGATGTCTTGCCACTTGATGAGGTCGTAGCCTGTGGCGAGCACGACGGCGCCGTAGGTCTCGGTCGTCACCTTGTCGACGTCCTCGTAGTTGATCGCGCCGGTGGGGCACACCTTGGCGCACAAGCCGCACTTGCCGCGCGTGAGCATCGTGCAGTGCTCGGGGTCGATGACCGGCTTGGACGGGACGGCCTGCTCGAAGGGCTTGTAGATGGCGGGACGGGTGTCCATGAGCTCGTTCCACTCGTTAGGAATCCGCTTGTTCGGGCACTTGGTGGAGCACAGCCCGCAGCCCGTGCACTTGTCGTAGTCGACGTACTTGGCATGCTCGCGGATGGTCACCTGGAAGTTGCCCACGTAGCCATCGACCTTCTCGACTTCCGACAGCGTCTTGACGGTGATGTTGGGGTGGTTGCCCGTCTCGGACATCTTGGGCGTGCAGATGCATGCCGAGCAGTCCATGGTGGGGAAGGTCTTGTCGAGTTTGGGCATCTTGCCGCCGATGGTCGCCTCGCGCTCCACGATGGTCACCTGGTAGCCCGCATCGGCGATGTCGAGCGCCGCCTGCATGCCAGCGATGCCGCCGCCCACCACGAGCGCGCGCTTGTTGACGGGAATCTGCTGCGTGAACAGCGGCACATTGCGGTCGACCTTGGCGACTGCCATCCTGACGAGCTCCTTGGCCTTGGCGGTTGCCTCGTCGTAGTCGGTGTGGACCCACGAGCACTGCTCGCGCAGGTTGGCCACTTCGAGCATGTAGGGGTTGATCTTGGTCTGCGACAGGAGGTTGCGCCAGGTCAGCTCGTGCATGGCAGGCGAGCAGGCCGCCACGACGATGCGGTCGAGGTCGTATTTCTCGATGGCCTCCTTGATCTTTGCCTGCCCGGGGTCGGAGCAGGTGTACTTGTTGTCTTCCGCGTGCACGACGTTGGGCAGCGTCGCGGCATAGTCGCGCACCGCCTCGCAGTCGACGGTTGCGGCGATGTTGGTGCCGCAGTGGCAGACGAACACTCCGATTCTGCTCATCGCGCCACCTCCTCAGCCTTGGTATCCGCGACGATCCTCTCCTGCGCGAGCTGTGTTGCTGGCTCGAAGTGGTAGCCGAGTCCTGCCTGATTGGGTGTGGCGCCCATCGCCATGGCGAGCAGCTCGGTGAAGTAGTAGACGGGCAGGTGGTAGTCGGTGCCCATCTCCGAGTTGATCTGCTGTTCGCGCATGTCGAGGTTGAGCCAGCATAGCGGGCACGACGTGACGATGGCCTCGGCGCCGCAGGCCTTGGCGTTGCGGAAGATCCGCTCGACGGCCTTGCGGGCGGCCTTGGGCTTGACCACGTGGTTCGAGGCGCCGCAGCACTCCGTCTTGAAGCCCCAGTCCACGCACTCGGCGCCGCAGGCGTCGAGCAGGCGCTCCATGCTGGTGGGGTTTTCAACGTCGTCGAAGTTGCAGACCTCGGCGGGGCGCACCTGCGTGCACCCGTAGTAGCAGGCGATCTTCATGCCGCCGAGCGTCTTTTGCAGCCGCGAGACGGTCAGGTCGACCACGTCGGGCTCGACCATGATCTCGAGCAGGCTCTTCACGTCGGCTTTCGCCGCGTAGTCCATGTCGATGAGCTCGCTTACGTGCTTGCGGTTCTCCTCGCTTTGGCGCGCCCAGTGCTGGGCGCCCTTGAGGGCCGAGTAGCAGCCCGTGCACGGTGCCACGACGTCGAGGCCGGGGTACTGGCGCTCGCTTAGGGCGAGGCTGCGCGCGGGCAGGGCGTGCATGAGGTCGTCGTCGGTGATGCGCGCGGCGGAGGTGCCGCAGCAGCACCAGTCGTCAATCTCTTTCATCTCGAGGCCGATTTTATCGGCGACGTATTTGGCCGATTGCGTGTAGGCGATTCCCGTCGAGCCGGCAGAGCAGCCCGGGAACCACGAGTACTTGAGCTCCGTCACTTCTGCTCACCGTCCTTCTCGAGGCACCTTTCGTAGATCTTGCGGACGGCATCGCGGTCCTTGACCGAGTGCTTGCCGATGCCGACCATGCCCTTCGCGAGCATCTTGGGCGCGCTGAGCATGTCCTGCGCGAGATGTCCCGACTTGAGGTTGAAAAACGCCGCCAGGTACTGCTCATTGTTGCGGCCATCGGCCTTGACGCCTTTGAGGAACTGCGTCTCGAACGCGTTGCTCTCGGGGATGCAGCGGTGTCCGCGGGCATGCGACTCGCGGCGCACCTCCCGCATGATCTTGGTGATGTCGATGTTCTGCGGGCAGCGTGTGGAACACACCATGCACTGCGCGCACAGCCACGGGCCGGTGGCGCTCAGCGCCTTCTCGGTCAACCCCATCTGCAGTGCGCGCATGACCTGCTGTGGGGAGAGGTCCATGTCGTCTGCCATGGGGCAGCCCGCTGCGCACTTGCCGCATTGGTAGCAGTCACGCAGGTTGACGTTGGCGCGCTGCGCGATGGTCTGGGCGAGTTCGCGATCGGCGACGGTAACGTCGCCGAGGTTTACCGTGTGCATCTAGACTCCCTTCTTTCCGTGCATCGCATATGGAAAAATCTTAGCGATGAAACGAGGGAGTCCGGGGTGCCTGTTCATTGTTGGCCGTCATGGCTCCGTGAGCGGTTGACCTGCGATTTTGTCCGATTTTGTCCGATTTTTTGCTACCGTTCGCACGGTGGTGTGTAGATATGCGGGGCGCATTTTGGCATGCTTAGGTATCGGGCGAAAGGCCTTTGGGCTGCCTGCCCTCTCCAATGCGGGGCGCAAAGCCGCCCTTCTCACGCGCGCTTGTTTCGCACGAGCGACGCCACAATCGTCAGCACCGAGAGCACAAAGCACACGAGCATAATCTGCGCGATGGCTGCAGAGAGCACCTGCGGGTCA
>JBJEHP010000175.1:0-2306 GCA_051876145.1 Coriobacteriales bacterium
CATCCCGTGCACGTCTTTTGCAATCATCGACAAGGAGACCGAGCCTTCCATGGCACTCAACATCGTATTGTTCGAACCTGAGATCCCCGCCAACACCGGCACGATCGGGCGCAGCTGCGTGCTCACGGGCGCGAGCCTGCACCTCATCAAGCCGCTCGGTTTCAGCCTCGATGACCGCATGATCAGGCGCAGCGGCATGGGATACTGGCACGACATCGACCTGCACGTCTACGAGAACTACGACGAGTTCCTCGCGAAGAATCCCGGCGCGGACCCCTGGCTCAGCACGAAGAAGGCAAACCAGTGCTATCACCAGGTCGCCTACCATGACGGCGACTACCTCATGTTCGGCAAGGAGTCCACGGGAATCGACGAGCGCATTCTCGCCGCTCATCCCGACCGCTGCATCCGCATCCCCATGTTCGAGCGCGAGGGGCTCACGCCGGCAACGGCTGGCCCCGGCCCCACGGGCGACCCCACCGACCCGGATGCGGTCTCGCTCAACCTCTCCAACGCCGCCAACATCGTGATGTTCGAGGCCATGCGCCAGCTCGGCTTCCCGGGGATGGTGAGCTAGCGCCTCTGCGCTGCGCGAGCTGCTTGTATCGCAACCGCAGACCGCCATGTTTCGGCCTTTCCAACATCTTGCGTGCATATGCTCAGGCAAGTGCGTGGATTTTCACGTATAGTTCTGAGAATTGTCTGCGTTTTTTGCAGGTGAATCAGTTTTTCCGTACGGCTCTTCGAGTAGGAAAGGGGGAAACGGTTTGGAAACTATCGGTGTCGGTACCATCGCCTTCTTGGTGCTGTTCCCAATGCTCATCGCGTTTATCCAGCTGCTGGTTCGCGACGACCGGGCGCGTACGTTCATCACGGTCATTGGTGCCCTTGTCATCGCTTGCGCTGCGGTGTTCCTCGCGTATGAGTTCGTTCCTCTCGGTTCCCAGAAATTTGCCATCAACAGTTCCGTCGCAGAGCTGCTCGGCTACGTGATGTTGGCAATCGATGTCCTGCTGTGTCTCTACATCATCGGCAAGGGCATCGCGCACAAGAAGTACATCGCGATCATCCTCGCCATCGTCCAGCTGTGCCTGGCGGTGTACGTCGACCTGTTCGTCGCGGACGGCATCTCGGTCTCGCATGCGCTCTACGTCGACGACCTCTCCGTCATCATGGCGCTCATCATCGGCATCGTCGGCTCCGGCATCGCCGTGTACGCCCTCGGCTACATGCGCGTGCACGAGGCCCACAACGAGGGCAAGGACCGCCGCAACGTCTTTTTTGCGGTGATGTTCGCCTTCTTGGGCGCGATGTTCGGCATCGTGCTGTTCAACAGCCTCACCTGGATGCTGTGCGCCTGGGAGATCACGACGGTCTGCTCGTTTGCCCTCATTGGCTACACGCGCACGAAGGAGGCCATCGACAACTCCTTCTTGCAGATCGTGCTGAACCTCATCGGCGGCATCGCGTTCACGTGCGCGCTGTTCTGGATCGGCAACTTCTACGGCGTCATGGAGCTCGACAAGTTCCTCGCGTACTCGCTCACGTTCTCCGAGAACGGCTACACGCTGCTCGTCGACTTGCCGCTTTTGCTGCTCGCGCTCGCGGGCTTCACGAAGGCCGCGCAGATGCCGTTCCACAAGTGGCTGCTCGGCGCCATGGTCGCCCCGACGCCCACGTCTGCGCTGCTCCACTCGTCCACGATGGTCAAGGCGGGCGTGTTTCTGCTCATCAAGCTGGCCCCGTGCCTCGGCTTCAACCTGCCCGGCTACATCGTCATGATCGTCGGCGGCGCGACCTTCCTGTTCTGCGCGCTTGCTGCCATCAGCCAGTCCAACGCCAAGCGCGTCCTCGCGTACTCGACGATCTCCAACCTCGGTCTGATCACCGCCTGCGCGGGCGTTGGCACCGATGGCGCGATCTGGGCCGCGATCTTCCTCGTGATCTTCCACGCAGTTGCGAAGTCCCTGCTCTTCCTGTGCGTCGGCACCGCCGAGCATCACATCGGCAGCAGGAACATCGAGGACATGGACGACCTGTTCGAGCGCATGCCGCGTCTTGCCCGCCTGATGTCGATCGGCATCATGGGCATGTTCGTCGCGCCGTTCGGCATGCTCGTCTCCAAGTGGGCGGCCCTCGAGGCGTTCGCTCAGTCCGAAAACGTCATCCTAATCCTCCTGCTGGTCTTTGGTTCCGCTGCGACCTTCATGTTCTGGGCGAAGTGGCTCGGCAAGATCCTCGCCATCGCCAACAGCGGCGAAGAGGATGTCGAGCTCACGGTCAGCACGTCGGAGTGGGTCTCGCTC
>JBJEHP010000176.1:0-2306 GCA_051876145.1 Coriobacteriales bacterium
TTCCCGAACAGACTAGGGTGACCCTCCTGAAGGGAGGAAAGAGCGGCGAGCGTGAGATATCGCTGGCATCGGGGGCTGCCTGTGCAGAGGCTCTGAGAGGCGAAGGTTTTCCCGTTGTCGAGATAGACACGGCAGACTCTGACATGCTGCAGCAGATCCTCGATTCCAAGCCCGATGTGGTGTTTTTGGCGCTGCACGGCAAAGACGGCGAGGACGGCTGCATGCAAGGCTTCCTCGAGCTGATGGAAGTGCCCTACACGGGACCCGGCGTCTTGGCGAGCGCACTTGCCATGGACAAGGTCAAGGCAAAGGTCATGTACCGCGCGGCGGGTCTCCCCACTGCACAATCGCTCACGCTGTTGGCTGGTGAGGACTACAACCCTGAGGCAATCGTCGAGACTGTCGGCGAGAAGTGCGTCGTCAAGCCTGCACGCGAGGGGTCTGCACTTGGCGTGCATATCGTCGAGGGGGCAGAGGAACTCGGGGCAGCAATTGCCGAGGCATTCCAGCATGACACGGAGGTCCTCGTCGAGAGCTTTGTCGCCGGCACGGAGATTACCGTGGCGGTGCTGGGCAACGATCAGCCCGAAGTGCTCCCCATCATCGAAATCGTCCCGCAGGAATCGAGCGAGTTCTACGACTTCGAAGCTAAATACGCGACGGGCGGTGCAACGCATATCTGCCCTGCACGTCTCGACGATGAGATGACGGAGCTCTGCAAGCAGTATGCGCTGCGCGCCCATGATGCCTTGGGGTGCAGGTGCGTGTCGCGTACCGACATGATCATCGATGGGCAGGGCAAGCCCTGGCTGCTGGAGACCAACACGATCCCCGGCATGACGGCGACGTCGCTGCTTCCCGATGCGGCATCCAAGATAGGTCTCGAGTTTGGACCGCTGTGCAGCAAAATCGTCGAGCTTGCACTGGAAAACGCTCGCTAGATTTCGCCCACAACATAGTTTTGGCACCAGAGATGCGCTCTTTCGGGAGCGCATCTACTCTTTTGGTGGACAATCGGCGTGAACGTGCCTTTTGTCCGAGCCGTATAGAAAAATCCCCCTTCCTTTTGCGAGTTGTTTCTTGTTTGCATCGATGCGTATGAGTACGCTGGAACAGCTTTACCTTTTGTTTGATTCGAGAGAAGAGGAAAGGAGATACCCGATGTCTGAACTAGTCGAGATCCGCTGGCACGCACGCGCCGGACAGGGCGCGGTAACGGCGGCAAAGCTCGTGGCAGAAACGGCGCTTTCACAGGGCCGTTACATGCAGGCGATGCCAGAGTACGGACCCGAGAGGACGGGTGCTCCCCTCAAGGCGTACACCCGCGTATGCGATACGCCCATTGAGGTGCACAACAACATTACCAACCCTCAGATTGTGGTAGTTCTCGACGAGACGCTTCTCGACCTCGAGAACGTCACCGAGGGAATGGCGCCGGACGGCACGGTCATCCTCAACACGCGTATGACGCCGGCGGAAGCCCGCGAGAAGCTGGGAGTCTCCGATCAGGTCACCGTCGCGACGGTCGATGCATCCGGCATCGCGATGGCAACCATCCACCGCAACATCCCCAATACTCCTATCGTCGCGGCATTGTCCAAGGTTACAGGTGTAATACCGTACGACGAATTTGTTCAGCATCTGAAGACGACCTTCGGCAAGAAGTTCAGCCAGCAGATCATCGACGCGAACCTCGAATCTGTGAAACGCGCCTACGAGGAGGTGCAGCAGTAATGAGCGAGAAGTGGAATACCGGCAATTTCACCGAGTGGAAGGCGGAAGATTTCCCGATCGGCGCCGTGTGCGTGGACGGCGGCAACTCCGTTGAGTACATCACCGGCGGCTGGCGCGCCGAGCGCCCCGTCTGGACGCAGGAAAACTGCAAGAACTGCATGCTGTGCTGGGTTGTGTGCCCCGACTCCTCCATCCTCACTGCCGATGGCAAGATGACCGGCATTGACTATGACCACTGCAAGGGCTGCGGCGTTTGCGTGAAGGAATGCAAATTCGGCGCCCTCGAGCTCGTCCTCGAGGCCGATGCCAAGGAGGCGGAATAGACGATGGCAGATATAGCAGAACAGAAAATCGTTTCCGCAACCGGCAACATGATGGTCACCGAGGCGTTTCGCCAGGCTGACCCGGATGTGGTGTGTGCCTATCCCATCACCCCGCAGACCACTATCGTCGAGGGGTTTGCCAAGTGCGTGGCAAACGGCCAGGTCCACACCGAGTTCGTGACGGTCGAGTCCGAGCATTCCTCGATGTCGGCGTGCATCGGCTCTGCCCAGGCGGGTGCCCGTACCTTC
>JBJEHP010000177.1:0-8551 GCA_051876145.1 Coriobacteriales bacterium
TTATCTTGAACGCGCGGTACGTCTGCTCGAGCAAGACGACGCGCGCGAGGTTGTGCGGCAGCGTGATCGGGCCAAACGACAGCGTCTCGTCGGCGCGCGCCCGCACCTCGTCGCTCACCCCGGTCGAGCCGCCGATGACAAACGCGATGCTGCCGGCGCCGTGCGTCATGAGCTGGTCGAGACGCCGCGAGAACGACTCGCTCGAGCGCTCCGTGCCGTCGATGGCAAGCAAGATGACGTACGAGGAGCCCACCGCCTTCAGGATGTCGGCGCCTTCCGCCTTGACCACCGCGGCATCCCCACCCGCCTTGGCGGGGTCGCGGTCGGGCACCTCGACGATCTGAAGGTTGGCATAGGCGCCCAGGCGCTTGGCGTATTCCGCCACGGCGTCCTTCCAGAAGCGCTCCTTGAGCTTCCCGACTGCCACGACCTTGAGCTTCATGGCTACTTCCCCGCGCTCGGGCAGATGTCGGCAAGCGGGCAGCTCGCGCACTGGGGACGGCGCGCGATGCAATACTGCCGGCCCAGCCTGATCCACTGGTCGTTGACGTCGGTCCACAGCTCCTGCGGGATGAGGTCGAGCAGGTCTTGCTCGGTCTCGGCAGGAGTCTTCTTGTTGGACAGCCTGAGCTTGTGGGCGATGCGGAACACGTGCGTGTCGACGGCGATGCCCTCGCATTTGCCAAAGCTCACGTTCATGACGATGTTGGCGGTCTTGCGCCCCACCCCGGGAAGCTTCTGCAGCTCCTCCATGGTCTGGGGAACCTCCCCGCCAAAGTCTGCCATGATCATGCGCGCGCAGTTTATGCAGTTGAGCGCCTTGTTATGGTGAAAGCCGATCGAGTGGATGATGCTCTCGACGTCGGCCAGGTCTGCCTGCGCCATCTTCTCGGGCGTCCCGTACTTGGCAAACAGCGTGGGCGTCACCTTGTTGACGTTGGCGTCTGTCGTCTGGGCGGAAAGCGCCACGGCGATGACGCACTCAAAGGGGCTGGAAAAGCGCAGCGCCGGTGCAACGTCGCCGTAGAGCTCGTCCATGCGGCGGCACACCTCGATGGCGCGCTCGCGCTTTTTCGCCTTTGACTCGCGTGGCATTGCGCCCCCTTTCTTGGCATCTCTTGCGAAAGAAGTGTAGCAAGACGCGCGATGACGCGAGCTGCGGCATGCCCGTCTTTGGCGAAACATCATAGCGCAGCGCTGAGACACGATTCTTCCGAAATTGGCCCCACAGGCAGAGCCGTTTCTTTCCCGTTGGGACCATGCTCGTTTTATGGTGTCTGCAGCGCGATTTTGGCAAATCCGTCCGCTCTTGTATAATGGAAAAACTTGTGTAAAAGTTCACCACGGCCAACAGCCGTTGCCACTGCGCTCACAGCTTTTGCGCGCCATTTTATTGTCTAGGGATCGGGGAACACATGCCAGATACATCTGTTGCGGCAGCATCAGACTATTCTGACTCAGGCGCCACTCAACAGCGCCCGTCCCAACAACCAGTCGTGACGTTTCTCGTCCCCTGCTACAATTCCGCAGCCTACATGGGCACCTGCATCGATTCGCTGCTCGCCGCCAAGGATTGCTGCGAGATCCTCGTCGTCAACGACGGGTCCAAGGACAACACCCTCGAGGTCGCGCGCGACTACGAGCGCCGCTTCCCCGACACGATTACCGTCATCGACCAGGAAAACGCCGGCTGGGGTGGCGGCGTCAACAAGGGCATCGCGCGCGCACGCGGCGTGTACTTCAAGGTGATCGACTCCGACGACTGGGTAGAGCCCGAGGCGCTCGGCAAGGTGCTCGACGTGCTCAAGAAGCATGCAGAGCCCGGCACGCAGCTCGACCTCGTCTTCTCCAATTTCGTGTACGACCACCTCGTGGACAACACCAAGCACGCGATCCGCTACGACAACCTCATGCCGCAAGACCGCGAGTTCACGTGGAGCGACCTCAACAAGCCGCGCATCGACCAGTACATCATGGTCCACGCCACGTGGTACCGCACCGAGGTGCTGCGCCAAAGCGGCGTCAAGCTGCCAGAAAACGTGTGCTACATGGACAGCTACCTCATGCTGCACCCGCTCCCGTACGTGAAGAGCATGTACTACGTCAACGCCGACGTGTACCAGTACCTGATCGGGCGCGAGGACCAGTCCATCGGCATCGAGACGGTCAAGAAGCGCATCGACCAGCAGCTCATGGCGACGCGCCTTTCCATCGAAGACTACGACATCGACAAGATGGCAGCGGAAAACCCGCAGATGGCAGAGCTCTACTCGCGCTACATTTCCGCGATGATGTCGACCTCGACCATCTACCTGTTCATGATCAACACGCCAGAGTCGCTGCAGAAAAACGACAAGCTCTGGGATTACATGAAGACGAAGAACCCCGGCCTGTACAAGCGCGTGGCACGCTCGCTCGCCGGTCTGGCAAACAGGAAGCACGCTCCAATCCGCAAGGGCGTCATCGGCGCGTATTGGCTCGCCAAGAAGATTTTCAAGTTTGCCTAGCCTTAGGGCGAACCTCTATGAAGGGCAGGAAGTTGTGAAGCAGTCGGACACCGCAGACGAGAAATCCCCTGCGACTGCTACAGGCGCACGCGCGGGCAAGGCAAAGTCGAAAAACGCCGAGAAAATTCCGCTGGAGGAGTCGGTCCTCGAGATGGAAGAGGGCATCGAGCAGGATAAGCCGCCCCACATCACAGGCCGCCGCCTGAATGCCGTGCTCGTCGTCATCGCGTTTTCCGTGCTGTTCGGATACCTGTTCATCGCCGGCGAGGGCACGAAGACCCTCGAGGCGATCCAGCAGTTCAACTACTGGTTCTTGCTCGCCGCGCTCGGCGGCATGATCGTGTACTGGGTGCTCGAGTCGGTCTGCATGCAACTGCTGGTCAACCAGCTGCACAAGGGCTTCTCGTTTCTCAAGACGAACATCGTCACGATTATCGGGCAGTACTTCAACGGCATCACGCCGCTTTCCAGCGGCGGCCAGCCCATGCAGGCCTACTACTACCGGCGCCTGGGGCTTCCGCTTTCGGACGCCATGACCATGCTGCTGTGCCGCTTCATCGTCTACCAGACCACGGTCACGCTGTACTCTGTCGTCGTGCTCGTCCTGCGCTTCGGCTACTTTACCCAGCACCTCGCCGCCCTCATGGCTCTTGTCATCGTGGGCTTCGTGGGCGGCGTCGGCCTGGTGGCCGCGCTGCTCGCGCTCGCGTTTGCGCGCAAGACCACGACGCGCTTCGTCGTCTGGGGCATTGGGTTTCTGGCGCGCATCCACATCATCAAGCACCCCGAGCAGGTCAAGCTGCGCGCGCTGCACTCGATGCGCGAGGCGTACGACGGCGTGACGTTTCTGCTCAGCTCGCCCAAGCTCCTGTTCCAGGTTGCCGGCGTGACCGTCGTGCAGCTGACCGTCTTCTTCTCGGTCTCCTACATCATCTACCTGGGCTTCGGCGAGACTGGCAGCGATATCGTCACCGTCATCTCGTGTCAGGCGTTCGTGTACATGATCTCCTCGTTCGTCCCGCTGCCAGGTGCCATGGGCGCCGCCGAGGGCAGCTACGTGGCGTTCTTCACGTTCGTCTACTCCAACAGCTCGCTCGTCGCGCTGTCGACGTTTGTGTGGCGCATCTTCACGTTCTACCTGCCCATCGTGCTCGGCATGTGGCTGACCGTTCTCGTGAACAACCCCCACAGCCTGCTGTCGCGCTACCTGGCGCGCAAGGACAAGGAATCCGGCTACATCCCCGCCGGAGAGGGCGAATAATCAATAGAGAAGGAGTCCCAGCAGAGAGCTTCTGGGGAGCGGGAAGTCGTTATAAGACGGGCAAACGTCAGCTAGCGAGCAGCCGCTAGCTTTTCTTGCGACGCGCGCGCAGCTTGGCGAAAAAGCCGCTCAGCAGCCCTGCGCACTCGTCTTCCAGCACGCACGGAGTCACCTCGAAACGATGGTTGAGGCGCTCGTCCTCGTTGATCTGGTACAACGTCCCGAGGGCACCCGCCTTGGGGTCTTTCGCGCCGTACACACAGCGGTCGATGCGCGACTGGTACATGAGGCCCGCGCACATGAGGCACGGCTCGAGCGTGACGTAGACGGTACAGCCGCTCAGGCGCCAATGGCCGAGCTTTTCCGATGCCTTCTTGAGGGCGATGAACTCCGCATGTCCTGCCGGGTCCTCGTCAAGCTCGCGACGGTTGTAGCCGCTTGCGATGACCTCGCCTTCGTAGACGACGACCGCCCCGATGGGGACCTCGTCGTACGATTCGGCGATCTTCGCCTGCTCGATGGCAAGCCGCATGTATTCGGCATCTACTGTGGATTGTTCCATGAAACCCCGCGGTCTCAACAAAAACTGGCGGAGGGACTGGGATTCGAACCCAGGGGACGGTTCAAGGCCGCCCGACGGTTTTCAAGACCGTTGCATTCAACCGCTCTGCCATCCCTCCGCGGGTGCGTGCATAGGCATTCTACTCGAAGTGCGGGGCGCGGGCGAGCAGAGCGCCAAGAATCCTTGGCAGTGCCAGAACTGGGTGGCGTATGGGCCGCGCGTGCCACATATCGTTGGCAGTGCCAGAGCTGGGCGGCAGAAGCCAGATAATCCTGGCAGTGCCAGAGCTGGGTGGCATATGGGCCCTCGTTGCCAATAATCCTTGGCAGTGCCAATCCTGGGTGGCGAGGGGGCCGTGCGTGCCACATTTCGTTGGCAGTGCCAGAGCTGGGCGGCAGAAGCCAGATAATCCTGGCAGTGCCAATACTGGGTGGCGCGCAACGTAGGCGCGCGCAGTAGGCGCGCGAACTGCGGGGGCATCCGGAGATGCGGACGCCCCGCGCAGCACTGCATTTACGCGAACAGGTCGCCCACGGACTCCCTGAGGTACGCCGCAATCTCCGGGTCCCTCATGGCTAGCGCGACGTTTGCCGTGATCCACGCGGGCACGGTACCCGTGTCGAACCCGTCTTTGGGGTCGATCACGAGGGCATAGACATCCTCGCGGTCGAGCAGCGCGACGAGCGCGTCGGTGAGCTGGATTTCTCCACCCGCACCGGGCTTGGTCTGCGCAAGCAGGTCCATGACGACCGGGCTCAGCAGATAGCGCCCGAAAATCGCCAGGTTTGAGGGCGCCTCTTCCAGCGAGGGCTTCTCGACCATGCTCTCGACCTTGTACACCCCATCGCCCAGGTCCTCGCCGCCGACGATCCCGAAGCGGCTGACCTCCTCGTCCGCGACCGGTACGACCGCGATGACGCTCGCCCCGCCATACGCGTTGGAAACCTCGACCATCTTCGTGCAGACGCCGTTGTCGGGCACGAGAACATCGCCGAGCATGACCATGAACATGTCATCGCCCGTCTTCTCTGCCGCAACATGCACCGCATGCCCCAGACCAAGCGGCTCTTCCTGGTACACGTAGCTCACGGGCAGCTCGCCCGCGGCCTCGACGGCATCGGCGTACTTGTCCTTGCCGACGCCGCGCAGGTGCTCGACCAGCTTGGCATTGGGGCTGAACTGCTCCTCGATCGACGTCTTGTCGTGGTTGTTCACGATCACGACCTCGTCGGCACCGGAAACGAGCGCCTCCTCGACGATGTACTGAATAGCCGGCTTGTTGACGACCGGCATCATCTCCTTGGGCTGCGCCTTGGTGGCGGGCAAGAAGCGGCTGCCAAGACCAGCTGCGGGGATTACGGCTTTCATCTACACTTTCTCCTTTGGTTCTCGTCTGCTAGATGCGCTCTGCGATCTTCGTGCCCATCTCGCGCGTGCCGAGGATATGGTCGGCAGGCGTGTCGGGCTGCGCGATATCGTAGGTGCACCAGCCGTCGGCAAGCGCTTCGCGCACGGCACGGTCGACATCCGCGGCCGCTTCGTCCATGTTGAAGCTGTACTTGAGCATCATAGCAGCGGACTGGATCTGCGAGATGGGGTTGACGTCGTTCTTGCCCGCATGCTTGGGGGCAGAGCCGTGCGACGGCTCGTACAGCGACGTGCTGTCGCCCAGCGACGCCGAGGCGAGCAGTCCCAGCGAGCCCGCGAGCATGGACGCCTCGTCGGAGAGGATGTCGCCGAAGGTGTTCTCGACGACGATGACGTCGAACTGGTCGGGATGGTTGATAATCTGCATCGCCGTGTTGTCGACAAGCATGTCCTGGAACTCGACCTCGGGGTACTCCGCGGCGACCTTGTGCGCGATCTTGCGCCACAGGCGGCTCGTGTCGAGGACGTTTGCCTTGTCGACGCTCGTGACCTTCTTGCGGCGCTTCATGGCCGCCTCGAAACCGCGGCGGATGATGCGCTCGATCTCGTACTCGTCGTACTGCATGATGTCGTAGGCGTGCTCGCCGGGCTTGCCGTCGCCGCCCGCGCCCTCGACGCCCTCCTGGGTCACGTGGTCGCCAAAGTACAGGCCGCCGGTGAGCTCGCGCATGATGAGCAGGTCGACGCCCTTGACCTTCTCGGTCTTGAGCGGGGAATTGGCCGCGATGGAGTCGTAGATGACCACGGGGCGCAGGTTTGCGTACAGGCCGAGCTCCTTGCGGATGGCCAGAAGCCCGCCCTCGGGGCGCGGCGCGCCGGGGGTCGTCGTGTCCCACTTGGGGCCGCCCACAGCGCCCAGCAGCACGGCGTCGGACTCGCGCGCGAGCTGGAGCGTCTCGGCCGGAAGCGGGTCGCCCGTCGCGTCGATGGCGGCACCGCCGATGAGCGCCTCCTTGAAGTCGAACTCGACGTCGTACTTCCTCTCCACCGCGTGCAGGACCTTGATCGCCTCCGCGACGATCTCTGGGCCGATCCCGTCGCCTGCCGTCACGCAGACCTGATACTTCTGAGCCATTAGCGCTGCTCCTCCTTCATTTTGTTCTTCGTGCGGGCAACCAGGCCGCCCGCCTCGATGATCTCCTTGATGAACGGCGGGAACGGCTGCGCTTGCCAGCTCTGCCCCGTCGTCTCGTCCGTGATGATGCCCGCGTCCGCGTCGACGCTCACCGTGTCGCCCTCGCTGATGCCGTCGACGGCCTCGGGGCACTCGAGAATCGCGAGCCCCGTGTTGATGGCGTTGCGGTAGAAGATGCGCGCGAAGCTCTTGGCGATGACGCAGTCGATGCCCGCCGCCTTGATGCAGATGGGCGCGTGCTCGCGCGACGAGCCGCAGCCGAAGTTCTCCTCCGCCACCATGATGTCGCCGGGCTTGACGCGCTCGACGAACGTTGGGTCGAGGTCCTGCATGCAGTGCTTGGCGAGCTCCTTGGGGTCGGAGGTGTTGAGGTAGCGCGCGGCGATGATGACGTCGGTGTCGATGTCGCGCCCGTACTTGATAACGGTTCCGTTGAATTTCATGCTGCCCCTCCTAGTCCAGGTCCGCAGGCGTCGCGACGTGGCCGAGCACCGCCGATGCCGCCGCAACGGCGGGGTTCGACAGGATAACCTCGGACGTGGGATCGCCCATGCGGCCGATGAAGTTGCGGTTGCTCGTGGAGATGGAGCGCTCGCCCGCCGCGAGGACGCCCATGTAGCCGCCCAGGCACGGACCGCAGGTCGGCGTGCTCACCGCGCAGTTGGCGTCGAGAAAGATGTCCATGAGGCCCTCGTGGATGCACTGGCGGTACACGTCCTGCGTTGCGGGGATGACAATGCAGCGCACGTCGGGGTGCACCTTGCGCCCCTTGAGCACGGCCGCCGCCTGCCGCATGTCCTCGATGCGCCCGTTGGTGCAGCTGCCGATCACGGCTTGGTCGATGTCGATATCGCCGCATTCGGCCGCCGGCTTGGTGTTGGACGGCAGGTGCGGGAGCGAGACGGTCAGGGGGATGTCGGCGGCGTCGATCTTGATGACCTGCGCGTACTGGGCATCCGGGTCGGAGTGGTACTCGACGTAGTCGCGCTCCTTGCGCGGGTCGACGTAGGCGCGCGTGATGTCGTCGACCTCGAACAGGCCGGCCTTGCCACCTGCCTCGATGGCCATGTTGGAGATGGTCAGGCGGCTTTCCATCGACAGAGTGTCAATGGCGCTGCCCGTGAACTCCATCGCCTTGTACAGCGCGCCGTCGACTCCGATGAGGCCGATGATGTACAAGATGATGTCCTTGCCCACCACGCCGGGCTGCAGCGTGCCGTCGATCTCGAACTTGATCGTCTCGGGGACCTTGAACCAGGCGCGGCCCGTGGCGTATCCCACGCCCGCGTCGGTCGAGCCGACGCCCGTGGAAAACGCTCCGAGCGCACCGTAGGTGCAGGTGTGGGAGTCTGCGCCGATCATCAGGTCGCCCGGCACCACCACGCCTTTCTCGGGCAGCAGCGCATGCTCGATGCCCATGCAGCCGACCTCGTAGTAATGCGTGATGCCCTGCTCACGCGCGAAGTCGCGGACGGTCTTTGCCTGCTCGGCGGACTTGATGTCCTTGTTGGGGGTGTAATGGTCCGGCACGAGGCAGATCTTGGTCGGGTCGAACACCTTGTCGGTGATCTGCTTGCACACGCCGATGGCGATGGGCGCGGTGATGTCGTTTGACAGCACCAGGTCGAGGTCGCATTCGACGAGCTGGCCGGGGACGA
>JBJEHP010000178.1:0-2296 GCA_051876145.1 Coriobacteriales bacterium
TGTTGGTGGAGTTGACGACCATGAAGTCATAGCCGTCGAAGATGTTGGCCAGGCCAAGCAGAACGAACATCAGCCAGGTGTGGCCATTGATGCCGAAAGAGTCGATAACCTCGGAAACGGTGTACTCTTTACCATCGGCAAACTTTCCTTCGCTCATTGAATCCCTCCTTTAGGATGTAGCACTTTGCATGCTAACGAGCGAACTGATACGAACACGCGATTCACGCGCTTTCTTACGATGCTTGAAGCACTCGGAAATGCCGCCAGGCTCCCCAGCCCAAACGGCGATCTGAACTATTCGGCTTTTTCTCCCAGCAGTTCTTTTTTGCGCATTTGGCAAATAGCCACAGGCTTGCCTTCGTGGAGGCGGTACATGCGGTACCCGCAGTTACCGTAGCCACTACAGGCGCGGCACTTCAGCTCTTTAAGCGGGAGACCCCCCAAGTCTTCCTCGGTAACCTCACCAAGAACGACTTTTCGTTTTCCAGACACGGGATAACCTCGCTTTTGCCAAACCAGTGCTGCAATCCAAAACCCAATAACAGCTACAACCACCATAAGAAACGAACAATTTCGAACGTGTGGCCAAAGGCTTGACGCTGCTCCCCAGCAGCCATGCCCCTGATAACACGCCCGAACCCAGCAACCTGCGATAACACGCCACTGGGAACCAGATGTACGGCCGTCGAAAGACAACTTGTCGGTTTCACCGCACACGTAGACCCAGCAAATTGCTGTTACCGCAATTCTCGCCTATCGCAGCACGGGACACAAGGGAATTTATCCACAAATATTCCATGATTTCAAAGCGATTGGGTTCTACTCCCCAGCACCTGATGCGAATTGCATCGGCCGAGACGAGTAGCAGACGAATAGTGGTGCGCTTCCAGACACGGCCTCGAGGACCAAAGGCACTTGCTCGTCCACCCGCTGCGCTCAGCAGTACCAGAGTGGTTACACGGGGACTATAGCGTAGAGAAAAGGGAAATGCACCACTTGATATTGTTATTTTTTTCCTATCAAACACTACCCGTTGTTGAAATCTAGTAAACTCGTCGGAGTATCTAGCCACCAGTTCTCGCCGGACAGGGATTCTACGGCGTCACAAGGGGGACAATCTCGTGTCAAAGCACCAGAAGTCGGCACCGCGCAAGCGCGTGCGCGAGGCAGCGAGCGTTCGCATCGACCGCAACAAGCAAGGCATCAAGCTCATCGTCGCAACCGCCATCGCCGTCGTGATCTGCGTTATCTACTACTTCAACCCGATTGCAGTGGGAAGCCAGCTCAACTCCATCCTCGTGTTCGCGTTTTTCCTCGTGCTCGCCGTGCTGTTGGGCGAGCTCGGCGTCAGGTACTCGAAGCTGAACACTGAATACACGAAGCTCAAGAACCTGTACGGCATCAATGATGCCGAGGTCAAGGAGATGATGGCCGACATCAAGGCTGGCCGCTAGGCACACCCCCCGCAGTTCTGGAGATTCTCCCCCGGCGCAATCGCCTCCCCTTGCCAAACAAAACGGGCCCGGTCGATGATTCGACCGGGCCCGTTAACGTTGAGCGCCTGGACGAGCGAAGACCTAGTCTTCCTCGACCACCGTCACGTTTGCGGTGTCCATGAGCCACTGAGTCGCCTTGGCACGGCGCACGGCCTGACGCAGGTCTGCCATGTGGCCCGACTCCTGCCAGGACTTGAGGGCCGCTTCGGGGTCGTCGGCGTCTTTGAGCGCCTCGTTGATGTCCTCGTCCGTAATCTCATCGCAGTGCTCGCGGAAGATGGCGTCGAGCGCGAGGTCGTGGGCCGCGCGGCTCTGCGCCTGCTCGGTCATGGCCTTCTTGAAGTCGCCGGACTGCATCTTGCGGCTCGTGACAAACTCCTCGAGCGAGACCTTGTCGTCTTGGAGCTTCTTGAAGAACTCGCCTTGCACCTCGTCGTACATGACGTCGACGTAGGTCTGCGGCAGCTCGCCTTCGATGCGCTTCGTGAGGGCCTCGAGGACGCGGTCCTCCAGAAGGTGCGGCAGCTGCTGCTTTTTCTGGTAGTTGATGGTCACGCGGACGGACTTGTAGAGCTCCTCGACGTTTTCCGCGCCCACGCGGACGGCGAACTCGTCGTTGAGCTCGGGCAGGACCTTGACGCGGATCTTCTTGACCGTCGCCTTGGCATGCACGTGGCCCTCGCCTAAGAAGACGTACTCGTCGGGGTTCGTGTTCTCGAAGTCGAACTCGACGACGTCTCCGACGTTCTTGCCCATGAGCGCTTCGGAGAACTCGGGGGGCATCGAGGTGCCGCCGATCT